>NZ_JBEXLP010000021.1:0-93525 GCF_040610035.1 Streptomyces sp. NPDC004542 | reverse complement strand
AGGGCGTCGGGCTTGCGCCGCAGCAGCTGCGCCATGGCCTCGGCGACGAGCTCGCCTCCCGCCTCCGCGTCCGCGACGATGACGACTTCCACGCTGGGGCCCTGCCGATCTGGTGTGGTTACTGATCAGTGTGGTTTAGACCAATCGAAAAGAATGGTACCGCGCACATCCCGGATACGTCAGCGCCCCCCGTGGCATCCACCCGGCACCGGGAGGAACCGGTGGCTCTCGCGGACATTGCCATGGCCATCCGGCCCCGTAGGTGACCCGGGCGGGCTAGGCTTCGAAGCGCCACGTTGCACCAACTCCCGACCGTGGACACAACTGCTGGTCCAGTCCACAATGCGGGAGGACACATTCTTCCGTCTTCCCCGCACAGGAAGGCGGACCGAGGAACCGGAGCTCTCTGCCCTGACTGCCCCGGCTCCTCATCCATCGGCCGACCGGGACCGCACACCCCACGGCCGTTGCTGCTCCGGGCTGCGGTGCCGGGAGGGTTGAGGGTCCCTCCCAGGCGCCGCGGCCCGCGGGTGTTTTCGGCCAGGTCCGAGCCCCCGGGTACGCTCGCAGACGTGCCCTCCATGAACGAACTCGTACGCCAGCACACCGCCCTCGACGACTCCGACCTCGAGTGGCTCCACCTGCTGGTCTCGGAGTGGCAGCTGCTCTCCGACCTCTCCTTCGCGGACCTGGTCCTGTGGGTCCCCACCCGCGACGGCGCCCGGTACGTCTCGGTCGCCCAGATGCGGCCCAACACCGGCCCCACCTCGTACCAGGACGACATGGTCGGCCATCTGGTCCCGCGCGGCCGCCGCCCCATGCTGGACGCGGCGCTGGACGAGGGCCGGATCGTGCGCGAGGGCGACCCGGAGTGGCGCGAGGAGGTCCCGGTCCGGGTCGAGTCGATCCCCGTACGACGGGAGGGGCGGGTCCTCGGCGTCATCGCACGCAACACCAACCTGCTGACCGTCCGGACCCCGAGCCGCCTGGAGCTCACCTATCTGCAGAGCGCCTCCGACCTGGCGCAGATGATCGCGGCCGGCTCCTTCCCGTTCCCCAACCAGCAGGTCGACATGGACGCCTCGCCGCGCGTCGGTGACGGCCTGATCCGGCTGGACGCGGACGGTGTCGTCCAGTACGCCTCGCCGAACGCCCTGTCCGCCTACCACCGTCTCGGCCTCGCCGCCGACCTGGTCGGCCAGGAGCTGGGCACGACCACCGCCGAACTCGCCCCGACCCGCGGACCGGTGGACGAGGCGCTGGCCAAGGTCGCGAGCGGATGGGCGCCGCGCGAGTTCGAGATCGAGGCCAACGACGGCGTGATCCAGTTCCGGGCGATCCCGCTCAAGCCCAAGGGGACGCGCATCGGTTCGCTGGTCCTGCTCCGGGACGTCACCGAACTGAGGCGTCGCGAACGTGAGTTGATCACCAAGGACGCCACCATCCGGGAGATCCACCACCGGGTGAAGAACAACCTCCAGACGGTGGCCGCCCTGCTGCGTCTCCAGGCACGGCGCATCGACTCCGAGCGCGGCCGGGAGGCGCTGGAGGAGGCCGTGCGGCGGGTCGGCTCCATCGCCATCGTCCACGAGACGCTGTCCCAGAACCTGGACGAGCGAGTGGAGTTCGACGAGATCGCCGACCGTGTGCTCGCGATGGTCGCCGAGATCTCGCCGGGCAAGGTGACGGGCCGGCGCAGCGGCCGTTTCGGCATCCTCGACGCAGAGGTCGCCACCCCGCTGTCCATGGTCCTGACCGAGATCCTGCAGAACGCCCTGGAACACGGCTTCCGTGAGGGCGACACGGGCACCGTCGAGGTCTCCGCGGTCCGCGGCGGCACCACCAAGGAGGCCCGCCTGCTGGTCACCGTCCAGGACGACGGCGTCGGCCTCCCCGACGACTTCGATCCCCACCGCTCGGGCAACCTGGGCCTGCAGATCGTACGGACCCTGGTGGAGGGTGAGCTGGGCGGCACCTTCGACATGGTCCCGGCACCGGAGCGGGGGACGCGGGTGATCCTGGACATTCCGGTGCGGGCGCAGAAATAGCCGCGGACAGGGCGAAGACACCCCGGACAGCATTGAGCCCCGGACCACAAGTGGTCCGGGGCTGAAGCTCGTTGCTGCTCTGTCAAGCGCATCGGGGGTACTGCGCGCTGCGGCTCGGGGGCGGGAGATGCGTACGCGCTGTACGCGCCGCCAAGCTCAGGCTGTCAGCAGGGGTGGGTTGTCAGGCGGAGGCCTGACGAGCCCGGTTGCGGGCGGCGCGGCGCTTCATGGCGCGGCGCTCGTCCTCGCTGAGACCACCCCAGACGCCGGAGTCCTGGCCGGACTCGAGCGCCCACTGCAGACACTGCTCGATAACCGGGCAGCGACGGCAGACGGCCTTGGCTTCCTCGATCTGCAGCAGCGCAGGACCGGTGTTGCCGATGGGGAAGAAGAGCTCGGGGTCTTCCTCGCGGCAAACGGCGTTGTGACGCCAGTCCATGGCTGCTACCTCTCCTTGGTATGACATTCAGGTTGCTTGTGAATGTGAACGCTTTCACGAATCCCTCAACAAGTGAAGGGCCGACCGCCGAGTCTTCCCCGGCGTGGTCCTGAGTTTGTAGAGGGGTTCCGGTGATCAGTGGAGGCCGGTGTTGCGGGCCGTCCCGATCGCCACGTAGAGACTCGCAAACCTCAGCGGCGGATACAACCCCTTCCGGAAAGTTTTTTTTGATTCCTCGGTGTCGACTAGGTCACAGCCGTACTTCCATGGGGTGGATCCTGGCCTAAACGTTCGAGTGAAAGGACTTTAGCCCGTTCCGCTCACACAATCACACGCAGTGCACGGCGTACGCCTGTGAACGTCACGCTGGTACGCAGTCCCAGGTGGTCGCCGTCCATCTGAAGGGGGAGCGGCACCTTCGAATGCAAGGTGAAGCGGTCCAGATCGTGCAGGGAGCTGGCGTGCCTGCCATGGGGGCCGCGCTCGGGGGACGAAGTGAGCAACTGGGTGCCATACCGGGCAACCGCGGCCGTCGACAGACGGCTGAGACCGAGCACGTCGAGGCCCTTATCGAACGAGGCCTTAGGTGACGTGTACATCGGGCGATTGCCGAGATACGTCCAAGGCGACGTGTTCGAGACTATCGCCACCACGAGATCGGTGACCGGGTCCCCGCCGGGGCGTTCGAGCGTGATCGTGCCGTGCCGGCGGTGCGGCTCGCCGAGGAACTGCCGGACGACCTGACGGACGTACAAGGCGTGCGTCGACTTCCTGCCGCGCTCGCGCTGCTGCTCGACCCGGCCGACCACGCCCGCGTCGAAACCGAGGCCCGCGTTGAACGTGAACCAGCGGGAGGGAACCGCCTCGTCCTCGGTGCCGGGCGTGCCGGAGGCCAGGCCGAGGCCGACGACCCGCTCGCGGCCCTCGCGCAGTGCGTCCAGCAGGGCACCGGTGGCCTCGACGTTGTCGTTGGGCAGACCCAGGGCGCGGGCGAAGACGTTGGTGGAGCCGCCGGGGACCACGGCGAGCCCGGGCAGCCGGTCCAGGTCGGGGCCGGCGTGCAGCAGACCGTTGACCACCTCGTTGACGGTGCCGTCGCCGCCGAGGGCCACGACCAGGTCGATGTCGTCGCTCTCCGCCGCCTGCCGGCCCAGGTCCCGTGCGTGGCCGCGGTACTCGGTGGTCACGGCGTCGAGCTTCATCTCGCTCGCCAGCGCATGGATCAGCACGTCACGCCTGCGTGCGCTTGTGGTGGTTGCCGCCGGATTGACCACGAGAAGTGCACGCATGGGTTGCAGGTTACCTACTGGGTGGTACCGGGCCCAGAGCGAGGTAGGTATCCGGTAAGAGAAGGGGGCGTGAGCCTGGACACCCCGGCTTCCGGGCGAGGGCTACCCTTCAGTGGTGAGCAGCGAGCAGAACCCCACTCCCGAGACCCCCGCGAAGGCCGAGGGCCCCCGTCCGCGCCGGCTGACCTACGCGGCGGCACTGGCCGGACTGGAGGGGTTCGCGCTGGCGGCCGGGGGCGTGGGGACGCTCGTCCTCGGTGTGACGGGCGCCCCGGACGACCGGCAGCAGGCCGTGACCCTGGGTATCACCCTGATCGTGCTCGCCCTGCTGCCGCTGCTCGCCGCGCGCGGCCTGCTGCTGCGGCGCGGCTGGAGCCGGGGACCCGCCGTGATCACACAGATCATGGCCCTCCCGGTCGCCTACAGCCTGCTCCAGGCCGACAGCGCCGCGATCCCTGCCGGTATCGCCCTGGCCGTCGTCGCGCTGACCGCGCTGGTCCTCCTGCTGAACCCCGCCACGACCGAGGCCCTCGGCATCAAGGGGCCGGGCCGGGCGGAGCGGTAGGTCTCCGCGACGCCGGCAGGGCTGCCTTCCGGCCCCACCGGCTACTCCTCGACCAGCAGTTTCTCCCGCAGCTGGGCCAGGGTGCGGGCCAGGAGCCGGGAGACGTGCATCTGAGAGATGCCGACCTCCTGCGCGATCTGGGACTGTGTCATGTTGCCGAAGAAACGGAGAAGAAGGATCCGCTTCTCCCGGGGCGGGAGATCCTCCAGCAGGGGCTTGAGGGACTCGCGGTACTCGACGCCCTCCAGGGCCTCGTCCTCCGCGCCGAGGGTGTCGGCCACCGCCGGGGACTCGTCGTCCGTGTCGGGAACGTCCAGGGAAAGCGTGGAGTAGGCGTTCGCCGACTCCAGGCCCTCCAGGACCTCCTCCTCGGAGATCGCGAGCTTCTCGGCCAGCTCGTGCACCGTGGGGGAACGCCCGTGCTGCTGGGACAGCTCGGCCGTGGCCGTGGTGAGCGAAAGCCGCAGCTCCTGCAGCCGGCGCGGCACCCGGACCGCCCAGCCCTTGTCCCGGAAGTGCCGCTTGATCTCGCCGACGACCGTGGGCGTGGCGTACGTGGAGAACTCCACGCCCCGGTCGGGGTCGAAGCGGTCGACCGACTTGATCAGTCCGATGGTGGCGACCTGGGTGAGGTCGTCCAGCGGCTCGCCACGGTTGCGGAAGCGGCGCGCGAGATGCTCGACGAGCGGCAGGTGCATGCGGACCAGCTGGTTGCGCAGCTCCGCGTACTCGGGGCTGCCGCTGCTCAGCGCCCGCAGCTCGACGAACATCGCACGCGCTCCACTGCGGTCCTGCGGGTCGTGCTGCGCGCCCTGCAGGGCCGGTACGGCCTGCGCCTCCAGCTCGTCGTCCCGTCCGTGCTCGCTCATCGTCCCGCCCGTCGCCCTTCCCCGAGCCCTCGCCTCCGTCCGGGCCGGGGACACCCCGCTCCGCCGCTCCAGAGGCGCGCCCTGCGCGGCACCTGTCTGATCCCGCTGCCCGTCGTCCGGGAAGCCGGCCTCCGCGGAGGGGTCCTCCGGGTGCGGCCTGGCCTGCTCGGGGATCCCGTCGATGCCGTCCCGCACGCGTGGGGAACCGTCCGCAGAGCCCGCGCCTCCGATCGGCAGCTCGCGTGTGCCGCGCTCTTCGTCCCGCACCGGACCGTCCCCGTTCCTCACGCCGGCCCGGGTCCCGCGCCGCGCTGTTTGTAGAGGCTGATCGACACGGTCTTGTCCTCGTCGACGGCCGAGGAGACCTTGCCCGCCAGGGCCGACAGCACGGTCCAGGCGAAGGTGTCCCGCGAGGGAGCGTGCCCGTCCGTGGTCGGCGCCGAGACCGTGACCTCGAGCGAGTCGTCGACGAGCCGGAAGACACAGCTGAGCACGGAGCCGGGCACGGCCTGCTGGAGCAGGATCGCGCAGGCCTCGTCCACGGCGATGCGCAGGTCCTCGATCTCGTCCAGGGTGAAGTCCAAGCGTGCGGCGAGACCGGCCGTCGCCGTCCGTAGCACCGACAGGTAGGCACCCGCAGCCGGCAGCCGGACTTCCACGAAGTCCTGGGTCGCGGGCTCGCCTGCGATCTGGGACACCCTCACCTCCATGGTGGTACAAGCTTTAAGGGGCCGAGGGTCGCCCCTCGGGGTAACGCGATACGTGGTTCAGCGGTGACGCTATCGCGCTCCGAACGTTCCTGTCCCCGGGACCCCAACCCCCTGGCGTCACTCACAGTAAAGCTGTGGATACGCTCCGTGTCTAGAGGTCCGGCGGGCCCAATTGGGAAGAGCGCGCGCCGGTTTGACGTACCCAGACGTCAGACGCTCGAACCGTCCCGATCGACGCCTGCTTACAGGGTCACACGAGTACGTGGTCGACGAAGCACCAGCGCCAGCTCTCTCCGGGTTCGAAGGTCCGCATCACCGGATGACCGGACTTCTGATGATGTTCCGTGGCATGCCTCCCGGGCGAGGAGTCGCAGCAGCCGACGTGGCCACAGGTCAGACACTTCCGCAGCTGTACCGGGTGCGTGCCGTCCGCGAGACACTCCGGACAGGTCTCGTTCTGCGGTTCGGGCTCCGGGTGCGGCAGCGCGTCGGCGTGCGTGCACTGTTTCATGATTGCCAGATTACGACGGGCGCGCGGGTGACCGCGCGGAAAACGAGGGCGGGCGAGGACGATGGACGTGATGCCGCTGCTGTTCCTGGTGGCGGGGAGTGCCGCGGTCGCGGGGGCGGCCCGGCGGACGCCGGTCCCGGCGCCGCTGCTGCTGGTGGCGGTCGGGCTGATGGTCTCGTACATCCCCGGGGTGCCCGACTACACCCTCGACCCCGAGGTCGTGCTGCCCCTCCTGCTGCCCCCGCTGCTGTACACGTCGGCGACCGACAGCTCCTACCTCGACCTGCGGGCCCAGCTGCGGCCGGTGGCGCTGCTGTCGGTGGGATACGTGCTCTTCGCGACCTTCGTCGTCGGCTGGGCCGTCTACGTGATCGTTCCCGGGATGCCGCTGACCGCCGCACTGGTGCTGGGCGCGGTGGTCGCGCCGCCGGACGCGGTCGCGGCGACGGCGGTCGCCCGTCGCGTCGGTCTGCCCTCCCGGATCACCACGATCCTCCAGGGCGAGTCCCTGCTGAACGACGCCACCGCGATCACCGCCTACAAGGTCGCCCTCGCCGCGGCCGTCGGCGAGGGCGCCACCTGGCTCGGCGGGGTCGGTGAGTTCCTGCTCGCGGCGGTCGGCGGGGTCGGTGTCGGCCTGGTCCTGATGGCTCCCCTCCACTGGCTGCGCACCCACCTGAGGGAACCCCTGCTGCAGAACACGCTCTCGCTGCTCATCCCGTTCGTCGCCTATGGCGTCGCCGAGCAGCTGCACGCCTCCGGAGTCCTCGCCGTCGTGGTCGTCGCCCTCTACCTCGGCCACCGCGCGTGGGAGGTCGACTTCGCCACCCGGCTCCAGGAGGAGGCGGTGTGGAAGATGGTCGCCTTCGTGCTGGAGTCCGCGGTCTTCGCGCTCATCGGACTGCAGCTGCCGGTCGTCCTGAGGGGCCTCGGGGAGTACGAGGGTCTCGCCGCCACCTGGTACGCGGTGGCCCTCTTCCTGGTGGTGGTCGCGGCCCGGTTCGTATGGGTGTATCCGGCGACCTTCCTGCCGCGCCTGCTGTCGTCGCGGATCAGGGAACGGGAGGCGAACCCCACCTGGAAGGGCGCGATGGTCACCTCGTGGGCCGGGATGCGGGGCGTGGTCTCCCTGGCCATCGCCTTCTCCATCCCGCGCACGGTGCACGGCGGCGGTCCCTTCCCGCAGCGCGACCTGATCCTGTTCCTGACCTTCACCACGGTGATCGGGACACTGGTGGCACAGGGCCTGAGCCTGCCCCCGCTCATCCGCCTGCTGAGGTTCCCCGGCCGGGACGCGCAGGCCGAGACGCTCGCCGAGGCCAATGCCCAGGCGCAGGCCTCCCGGGTGGCCGAGCAGCGCCTCGAGGAGCTCCTCTCGGACGAGCGCAACACCCTGCCCCCGCCGCTCGCCGACCGCCTGCGCACCGTCCTGGAGCGTCGCCGCAACGCCGTCTGGGAGCGGCTCGGCGCGGTGAACCCGGTGACCGGCGAGACGGTCGACGACACCTACCGCCGGCTGTCCCGGGACATGATCAGCGCTGAGCGCGAGATGTTCGTCAGGCTGCGCGACCACCGTTACATCGACGACGAGATGCTGCGCACCCTGCTGCGCAGGCTGGACCTGGAGGAGGCGGCGGCGTACCGGGAGGCGGCATGACCCTGGCGGTACGGGCCGGTCACGGGAAGGGCCGGCCGGTGACGACGGCGGCGACCGTCGTCCCGCGCGGAAAGGCGCCCTCGCCGGCGAGGGCGACCAGCGCGTAGAGCAACTTGGCGACATACAGGCGCTCCACGGGCAGGCCGTGGCGGTCCTCGAAGTCCGCGGCGAAGGCTTCCAGTTCCGGGGTGACCCGCGCGTAGCCGCCGAAGTGGAAGCGGTCGTCGAGCGACCAGGTACCCCGGCGGCCGCCGAAGGCGCGCTCCTGCAGCTCCCGCGTCCCGGCGGTCAGGAAGCCTCCCTTCAGCACGGGTATGCCCAGGGCACGCCGGCCGGGGCCCAGGCCGGCGGCCGTGCCGGCGAGGGTGCCGCCGGTGCCGCAGGCGAGGGCGACGACGTCGACGAAGACGTCGTGGTCACGCAGCTCCCGGCCCAGCGCCTGGCAGCCGCGGACCGCTTCGGCGTTGCTGCCGCCCTCCGGGACGACGTAGGCGTCCGGCGTGCCGAGGGCGCGCAGGAGGGCGTCCAGGGTGCCGGGTTCGGTCTTACGACGATATGTCGATCTGTCGATGAAATGCAGGCGCATGCCGTCGGCCTCGCAGCGGGCCAGGGACGGGTTGCGGGGCCGGTCGGCCAGCTCCTGGCCGCGGACCACGCCGACGGTGGTCAGACCGAGGAGGCGGCCCGCGGCGGCGGTGGCCCGCAGATGGTTGGAGTACGCGCCGCCGAAGGTCACGATCGTGCGGCCGGCCGCCGCCTCGACGTTCGGGACCAGCTTGCGCCACTTGTTCCCGATCAGATCCGGGTGGATCAGATCGTCCCGTTTGAGCAGCAGGCGTACGCCGTGCCTCGTGAACCGCTCGTCGGTCACCTCCCACAGGGGGGAGGGGAGGCGGGGGCGGAGAGCGTCCGGGCTGGTCACGGGTTCATTGTCGCCCGGAAGGTGCGGTCGCCACGCCTTCGGGCGTTCCCTGATCCGCTCCCTCGGTCGCGGCGCAGAGCCCCTCCGCTCTCGGGACGCCGAGGAAATGCGAGCCGGCCCGGACAAGCCGCGCAAGCCGCGGGCGGTGAACGCGGTTCCTCTGTTTGCCCGCTAGTGCGATGATCCAATCCCGCTCTTTCGGGTAATGGCGCGGACACGTTGCGTAATGGGAATCTTGCCGCGAGACCGATGCCCGGCGCAGCTCGGCGCCGGAGCATGACCGGGAGGGCAATTCTCTATGTCGGTAGGCGAAGAGGTCCGCGAGGAACAGAACAGGCCGCAGCAGAGTCTGAACACCGCGGCGGCGCGGAACCTGGCCACGACCACCAAGTCCGCACCCCAGATGCAGGAGATCAGCTCCCGCTGGCTGCTGCGGATGCTGCCATGGGTGAACGTCCAGGGCGGCACGTACCGGGTCAACCGGCGACTGACGTACGCGCTCGGCGACGGGCGCATCACCTTCGTGAAGACCGGCGACCGCGTCGAGGTCGTCCCCGGCGAACTGGCCGAACTGCCGGCCCTGCGGTCCTACGACGACCAGGAGGTGCTGTCGGAGCTCGCCCGGCGCTGCAACCGGCGGGACTTCGCCCCGGGCGAGGTGATCGCCTCCTTCGGCAGCCGGACCGACAGGGTCTACCTGCTCGCCCACGGCAGGATCGAGAAGGTCGGCACGGGTCCGTACGGCGACGACGCGGTCCTGGGCGTCCTCGCCGACGGCGCGTACTTCGGCGAGCAGGCGCTCCTCGACCCGGACGCCATCTGGGAGTACACCGCGCGCGCGGACACCGCCTGTACGGTGCTCATCCTCTCCCGCGAGGACTTCGAGCAGGTCGCCGAGCGCGCCGACTCCCTGCGCGAGCACGTCCGGCAGCGGCGCTCGATCCCGCAGCAGCGCACCAACAAGTACGGAGAGAAGGCGGTCGACCTGGCGGCCGGCCACAGCGGCGAGCCGGACATCCCGCACACCTTCGTCGACTACGAGGCCAGCCCGCGCGAGTACGAGCTGAGCATCGCGCAGACCGTGCTGCGCATCCACACGCGCGTGGCCGACCTCTACAACCAGCCGATGAACCAGACCGAGCAGCAAATCCGGCTCACTGTAGAGGCGTTGAAGGAGCGTCAGGAACACGAGCTGATCAACAACCGTGAGTTCGGCCTGCTCAGCAACTGCCAGTACGACCAGCGGCTCCAGCCGCACGACGGCGTGCCCAGCCCGGACGACATGGACGAACTGCTCAGCCGCCGGCGCGGCACCAAGCTGTTCCTCGCCCACCCGCGCGCGATCTCCGCGTTCGGCCGCGAGCTGAACAAGCGCGGCCTCGTCCCCGAGACCATCGACATGGGCGGTAACCGCATCCCCACCTGGCGCGGGGTGCCGATCTTCCCGTGCAACAAGATCCCGGTCACCGAGGCACGGACGAGCTCCATCATCGCCATGCGACTGGGAGAGGAGGAACAGGGCGTCATCGGGCTGCGCCAGTCGGGCATCCCGGACGAGATCGAGCCCAGCCTGTCCGTGCGCTTCATGGGCATCAACGAACAGGCCATCATCAAATACCTGGTCACGGCCTACTACTCGGCCGCGGTCCTGGTACCGGACGCGCTGGGCGTCCTGGAGAACGTCGAGATCGGCCGCTGGAGGTGACGTTTCCGCACCTCGCCGCCGTGTCCCCGTCCGCCGGGACGGGTAGACCCTCCGGGTACGCGCTCAGTCGGGGCAAAAACGCTACGGTCCGCGGACTTTGCGAGGGGGACCCATGGCCGAGTTCATGACGGGTACGAAGCAGCGCCCGGGGGAGTCGCCGCTGCCCGGCAGGATGCTGAACGCGCCCCCACGGGGGGAGCCCGCCGGGGAGGGCGGCCCTGGGCCGGCCGACGGGCACGAGGCGATGGCGATCCTGGACCGGTCCCGGGCCTCGGTCGACCCCGAACTGCGCGACGCCGTAGAGTCGTTGCCCGGCCCGATGCGGCGGATCGCGCAGTACCACTTCGGGTGGCGGCACGCGGACGGCACCCCGGCGACCGGCAGTGCGGGCAAGGCCATACGTCCCGCGCTTGTCCTCGCGGCGGCCGACGCGGTGGGCGGGCCGGGGGCTCGGGCGGCGTCCCTGCGGGCGGCCGCGGCGGTGGAACTGGTCCACAACTTCACGCTGCTGCACGACGACGTGATGGACCGCGACACCACCCGTCGGCACCGGCCCACGGCGTGGACCGTGTTCGGCGTCCCCGACGCGATCCTCGCCGGGGACGCCCTGCAGGCGCTCGCCCTCCGGCTGCTCGCCGCGGACCCGCATCCCGCGTCCGGGGAGGCGGCCGCCCGGCTCGCGGACTGCGTCGTCGAACTGTGTGCCGGGCAGCACGCGGACACGGCCATGGAGAAACGGGCCCCGGGCGAGGTCACGCTCGACGAGGTGCTCGGCATGGCCGAGGCCAAGACCGGCGCGCTGCTGGGGTGCGCCTGCGCGCTCGGGGCGTTGTACGCGGGGGCGACGGCGGAGGACGTGGCGGCGCTGGACGCCTTCGGCCGCCAGGCGGGGCTCGCCTTCCAGCTGATCGACGACATCATCGGCATATGGGGCGACCCCGAGCTCACCGGCAAGCCGGCCGGGGCGGATCTCGCGGCCCGCAAGAAGTCGCTGCCCGTCGTCGCCGCGCTCACCTCGGGCACCCCGTCCGCCGCCGAACTCGCCGAGCTGTACGGGAAGCCGCATGAGGAAGGGGACACCGACGGGATCGCCCGCACGGCCCGGGCCGTGGAACGGGCCGGCGGCCGGGACTGGGCGCAGGCCCAGGCCGCCGACCGGATGGCCCGGGCGATGCAGGAGCTGGCCCGGGCGGTCCCGGATCCGGAGGCGGCGGGCGGTCTGCTGGCGCTGGCGGAGTTCGTGACCCGGCGCAGCAGCTGAGGCCGGCGCCCGCCGGCCGTGCAGAGACCCCGGAGCCTCCGGGACCGTGCGGCTCCTGACCCCGCACCGGTCACCGGGGGCTCCGGCCAGGCGGGTCCCGCACATCCCCACGGTGTGCGGGCCCCGCCCCTGGGCCCTGGCCGGTGCGACAGGCGCGGAACCCAGGGCCGCCCTACTCTGGGGAGCATGGGAGGCGAAGGGCCGGTCTGTCCGGAGTGCGGACAGCCCGTCGAGACGGTCGTCCGGCGGTACAAGACGCTGGGTGCCTGGGTTCCGCTGTGGGTGCCCGGCCCGTGCCGCAACCCCGACTGCCCGGCGTACGCCGCACCCGCGCCCCGGGAGCGGGCCCGCCCCCCGGCGCCCCCCGGAGACGGGCCGCGGCGGGAACCCGGCCCGTAGCGTGGCCGCATGACGAAACTGCCGTACATCCTGCACATCACCGAACGCTCCCTGTGGGACGCGGCGCGCGAGCGCGGCACCTACGAGATGTCGACCCGCGGCCGCACCCTCCAGGAGGAGGGATTCGTCCACTTCTCCACCCGCGACCAGCTCCCGCGTGTCGCCGCCTTCCTGTACGGCTCCTACGAGGGCCCCGACGACCTGGTGGTCCTGGTCGTCGACCCCGGCCGGCTCCGGGTGCCCGTGCGGTACGAGGCCGTGGAACCGGGCGGCGAGGAGTTCCCCCACGTGTACGGGCCCGTGCCGGTCGACGCCGTGGTGGAGGTGGAGCCCTGGGGGTGACGGGCCTCCCCGGGCGGCAGCGCGCCGGTCCGCGGGTCCCGGCCGGTCAGGCGTAGATCCCGCCCGCCGGATCCCGCACATTCCCGGGCGCGGTCCAGGCGCCCGGCCGGCCGGGCGACGAAGGCGTACGTCCAGCGGATGTTCACGCGTCCGTCCGCTCGATGAACCGCAGCATGTTCCCGGCCGGATCGCGGAAGGCGCAGTCGCGCACGCCGTACGGCTGGTCCGTCGGCTCCTGCAGCACCTCGCCGCCGGCCTCCTCGACCCGCGCGTACAGGGCGTCGCAGTCCCGGGTGGTGAAGATGACCCCGCGCAGCATGCCCTTGGCGAGCAGTTCGGCCATCATCTCCCGGTCGGCGGGCGAGGCGTCCGGGTTCATGCCCGGCGGCTCCAGCACGATCTCCACGTCCGGCTGGAGCGGCGAACCGACGGTCACCCACCGCATCCCCTCGAAGCCGACGTCGTTGCGGACTTCCATGCCCAGGACGTCGACGTAGAAGTGGAGCGCCTTGTCGTGGTCGTCGACGGCGATGAAGCACTGCTTGAGTTTCAGGTCCATGTGCTCACGCTAGTTCTGGGCGGCCGGACCGCGCTGCCTCAGCTCATGGCCCAGACGTACGGGTCGTGTCCGGCGGGGACGGGGCGGGGTGTGGCGGGGCCGGGCGCGGGAGGCCGGATGCCGGAGCCGGCGGCGAGGGCCGCGCGCACATGGTGCTCCGTCACGGCAGGGGTCCCGTCCGGTGGCGTGTCGGAGCGTGCGGCCCGTATCCGCGCCAGTGCCGCGGCCTCGTCCAGCAGGCCGATCGCCGAGCCGGGCAGGGACTGGTCGGGGACGTGGTCCCGGGCCAGGGCGGTGGCGGTCTCCAGGGCGTCGGCGGCGAACAGGACGTCGTGGTGGTTCTCCAGGCGATCGGCGGCGGCCCGGAGGATGTCCCGCAGCTCGTCGTCGGACGGTTCCGCCACGGGCACCGGCTGGACGAGCCGGTCGAGCCCGGGGTCCGGTGACAGCCGCTCGTACTGCGCCCGCCCGCAGTCGCCGAAGACGAAGACGCCGGGGGTGCCGAGCAGGGGGCGGAACAGGTTCAGGGGCGTCGTGACGCCGTCGGACAGATGCAGGGGGGTGAGGGCGCCGTCGAGGTAGAGGACGACATGAGGGCTGCTGTGGAACTCGTCCAGCAGGCCGGCGACGAGGGCGCCCGCCCGGGCCCGGTGCCGCGGGTCGGCCAGGGCGGTGCCGAGGTCCAGCGCCCGGACGGTGTGGTCCCGCAGCGCCGCGGGCAGCCGCCCTCCCGCGATCGCCGAGGCGACGCCCACGGCCACGGACGTCCTGCCGACTCCGGGCTCCCCGACGAGCAGGGGGAAGGTGCGGTGGTGGCGGGTGAGCACCTGGATCACCCGGTCGATCTCCGTCCCGCGGCCGACGACGGGCCGCGGGACGAGCTCGCGGGTGACGGCGTGCAGGAGGCCGGGTGCCGCGGCGGACTCGGCCCGGCCGGTGCGGGCATCCTGGACGACCGGCCCCCGCACCCGGTCGGGATCCACCCCGTTCGCCTTCAGGACCTCGAGGGCGGTGCCGCCGCCGAGGGAGGTCAGGGCGAGCAGGATGTGCGCGGGCCGTACGTCCGTGCTGCCGAGCCGGTCGGCTTCCAGGGGCGCTTGTTCCAGCGCGGCCCTGGCACGGGAGCTGAACGGGAGGTGCTGGGGCGACCTGGTGGCGCCGAGGCCGCGGGCTCCCACCACCGCCCCGCGCAACTGGGCGGCCGGCACTCCCAGGAGTTGTTCGACCTCCGGTTCGAGCAGTCCCAGGAGGAGGTGTTCCGTGCCGATGTACGGGTGTCTGAACTGCCGCGCCTGTTCGGCGGCGCGTTCCACCGCACCCCGCGCCGCGTCGCTGAAGCGCTCGAACATCATCCCGCCCCCTCGCCTTCCACCCCCGCCAGGTCCTGCCGGGCCCGGCGCGTATGCGGATGCTCCGCCCCCAGCACCCTCTCCCGCTCCGCCACCAGCTGCCGCAGCAGCGCCGCCGCCTCGTCCCGGGCGCCGGTCAGCGCCAGGTTGCGGGCCAGGATGTGCCGGGTGCGCAGGGTGTGCGGGTGTTCGGCGCCCAGGACGCGGCCCCGGTCGGCCAGCAGCACCCGCAGCATGGCGATGGCCTCCTCGCGGTGACCGGCCTCGCCGAGGTTGACGGCGAGGAACTGGCGGGTGCGCAGGGTGTCCTCGTGGTCGGGGCCGAGCAGCCCCAGCTGGTCGGCGAGCAGCTGCCGGAGCAGTCCGGCGGCCTCCACGGGGGTGCCGGCGCCCCCGAGGCTGTGTGCGTAGGACTGGCGGGTGCGCAGCGTGTCGGGGTCCTCGGGACCGAGGATCCGGGTCTGCTCGTCGAGGATCTTCTGCAGCTGACCGGCCGCGCCCTTCCAGTCCCCGGCCTTGCCCTGCTCCACCGCGGCGACGTGCCGTCTGCGCAGCTCGGGCCCGGCGGTCGCGGCGAAGGCGCGGTTGATGCCCAGGGCGATGCGGTGCGCGGTGCCGGCGCCGCGGTTGAGCGGGGTGGGCAGGCCCTCGGCCTCCATGATCGACCGGAGCCGCCGGTAGAGGTCGTCGATGGTGAGCAGCTCGGGCCCGCCGACCACACCCTCGCGCAGCAGCCGCATGAACCGGCCGGAGAACGCGGTGTGGTCCTCCTCCGGCAGCGCGAGGGCGACCTGGTCGCGCTGCGCCGAGGTCAGCACATAGGTGCCGGCCACCTCCAGCTGCCCGATCCGCTCGGCCTCGGCGCCGGAGAGGGAGTCGGAGACGGCCCGGCCGGAGAAGCAGCAGTCGAGGACGACCACCTTGGTCCCGGCGGGGCTGTCGAGCACGGCGTCGCGCAGCTTGTCGTACTCCAGGGAGTTGAACTCCGGCGCCGCCCACTCGCTGTCGGGCAGCGCCAGGTACAGCTCGTGGCGCCTGCCGCTGACCAGCCCGTGTCCGGCGTAGTACACGAGGAGCAGGTCCTCCGCCTCGGCCACGGCGGCCCGCAGCCGTCCGCCGACGGTCCTGAGGTCGCCCTCGTCGAGCAGCACCGTGCAGTGGCTGTCGGGGACCAGTCCGTAGTACTGGTCGGTGAAGAGGCCCGCCAGGTCGGTGATGGTGCGGTTGACGGCCGGGAGGTCGGGCAGGGCCGGGTCGCAGTAGTGGCCGGCGCCGATCAGCACGACCCGGGAGCGGTGGGGGTCGGGGAGGCGCACGTCAGTCCCGCGCGCTCTGCTCCGGCCCCTCCTCGCGGGCCTGCCGCAGGAGCCGGGCCACGTCCTCGGCGTCGACCCGCTCGGCGTCGATCTCCACGACGCGCCCGCCGTCCAGCTCGACCTTCAGGCGTACGTCGCTGCGGCGCGGCTGGGCGAGCCAGGCGCGCAGGCAGGAGGCGAGCACGGTCAGCGGGCCGCCCGCCCCGAGCAGCACGGTCACCGTGTCCAGGGCGGTTCCCAGCTGCCCCGGAGCGGGTGTGCTCCCGGTCAGCCGGACCTTCCCGGCGAGCGCCGGTTCGCCTCTGAGCCAGTCGGCCAGGGACTCGGTGTCCCTGACCGGGTGCTCGCTCAGGACGGAGATGAGTGCGGTCGCCACGGCGCCCCCGTTTCCGCTCAGTGACCGTCAATGACCTTGATCGACAAGGCTGTTGTGAGGTGACCAGTGTAAGCCGGGCGGGGCGAGGGCGCGCCGGTCAGCAGGGGCGGCGCCGGGGCCGGGTGAAGGTGCGGGCCACGCAGGACGGGATCACCGCGGCCTCCTCGTGCGAGCGGGCCCGGTACGCGCTCGGGGTCTCGCCGACCAGCTCGGTGAAGCGGGAACTGAACGAGCCCAGGGAGGTGCAGCCGACGGCGAGGCAGACCTCGGTGACGCTGAGGTCGCCGCGGCGCAGCAGGGCCTTGGCGCGTTCGATGCGGCGGGTCATGAGGTAGCTGTACGGCGTCTCCCCGAAGGCCTTGCGGAAGCTCCGCTGGAAGTGGCCGGGCGACATCAGGGCGGTGCGGGCGAGTTCGGCCATGTCGAGGGGCTCGGCGTACTCGCGGTTCATGCGGTCGCGGGTCCGGCGCAGGCGGACGAGGTCTTCGCGCGTCACCCCGACAGCATGGCACGGCGGGTGCGCGTACGGTGCCGCTCACTCCGACGGCCCCTTCGCCACCCGTCGGCCGGGTGCCGGCCCGCGCCTGCCCCTCGGGGAACGGACCGCATCACGTTCCTCGCGGCGGTCGTCATCGTCATGGCGCCGGCCTTCGACTCGACCGACACCGAAGGGGCCCGCCCGGAGCATGCCCTGTCCGGCCGGGCCCCTTCCAGAGGCTTCGTGACCGCGGACCGTCGCGGTCCTCAGGCCTTCTCGGTCTCCTGGTGACGGGCCAGTTCGGTGACCTGCTGGGATCTTTCCTGTGGGGCGCTGACCCGGCTTTTCGGCGATCGGTGGCGATGGATGCGACGGTCTTGACCGGGTGTCTCGCGGACCGGGTGCGGACTGGCCTCGTGGCGGGGTGCGCGTGAGCCCGCGCCCGCCGCGCCGCGATGGCACCGGCGGCCGTGGTCACGACCGCGTCCACCGTGTCGAGGCGGTCGGCGGTCGGCGGTCGGCGGGCGGCGGGGGCGAGTCCGGCGCGCTCGGGGCGGTAGCCGGTGGTGAACTGCGTCTGGCCGCGGCAGGTCCGGGCCTCGGGGAGGTCCACGGTGTGGCCGAGCCGTTCCAGCAGGGCGACGACCGCCTGTCAGGTCCTGGGGAACACGGTGTCGTTGAAGCAGGTGAGGAACAGGGCTGTACGCCTGATGTGCGCCTGATGGGGAGAGGGGAGCCGCGGGGCGCGGGGGCGGAACGGGCCTGCTCCTGCGGGCGGGGCCGAGACCGGCGTCCGCCACGCGGGAGGCGTCGGTGACTTCGGTGGGGAAACCCGGTGGCCGGTGGACGGGCTGGTCGGTCACGAACATGACCCGTTCGGGCCGCCCCACGTGGAGGAGGGCTTCGGAGATGCGGGTACGGCCGCGCGACGTGGGGCTCATGACGGTCCCTCCGACCCTGTGTTCCGGGACGTGGACGAGGGGAACGGAGCATGCGAGGGCAACAGGCCCGAGGCGCGCAGGTCCGTCCAGAGGGCGTCGGGCACCGGCAGCCGGAGCATGTCGACGGTGTCGCGCACCTCTTCGGCCGACCGGGCACCGGTCAGCACGCTCGCCACGGCCTCGTGGCCGAAGGGGAAGCGCAGGGCGGCGGCCCGCAAGGGCACTCCGTGGCGCTCGCACACGGCCTTCAAACGCAGCGCCCGGTCCAGCAGGGGCCGGGGGGCCGGGGCGTAGTCGTAGCGCGCGCCCGGACCGGGATGGGCCAGTAGACCGGAGTTGAGAACACCTCCGATGATCACGCTACGGCCGCGGGCCGCGGCTTCGGGCAGCAGTTCGTCCAGGGCTCCGTGCTCAAGGAGCGTGTAACGCCCGGCGAGCAGGACGGTGTCCACGTCCGTGTCGCGGATGATGCGCGTGAGGGCCCGGGTCTGGTTCATGCCGGCCCCGATCGCCCCGACGACGCCCTCGGCCCGCAGCCGCTCCAGCGCCGGGTAGGCCTCGGCGAGCGCCTGGTCCAGGTGGTCGTCGGGGTCGTGGAGGAGTGCGACGTCGACGCGGTCCAGGCCGAGCCGTTCCAGGCTGGCCTCGAGGGAGCGCAGCACTCCGTCGGCGCTGAAGTCCCACACCCGGTGGTGGGTGGCGGCGACGGCGAAGCCGTTGGCGAGATCGTCACCGCCCGTGCCGCCGGGGATCAGGAGTCGGCCCACCTTCGTGGACACCGTGTACGCGTCCCGCGGTCGGCCGCGGAGGGCGGCGCCGAGCCTGCGTTCGGACAGGCCGAGGCCGTAGTGCGGGGCCGTGTCGAAGGTGCGGATGCCCGCGTCCCAGGCGGCGGCCACGGTGTCGGCCGCGGCCCGGTCGTCGAGGGGGGTGTAGAGGTTGCCCAGGGCGGCGGCGCCGAACGCCAGCTCGGTGACGCGGACCCCGCTGCCGCCCAGCACGGTGGTTCTCATGAGACCGGAACGGGACGGACACGCAGCCCATGCATGCCGCCGTCGACGGCGAGCGAGGTACCCGTGACCGACGCGGCGGCCGGGCTCACCAGGTAGCCGATGGCGGCGGCGACTTCGTCGACGGTGACGAGGCGGCCCAGGGGCTGGCGGGCGTTGAGGGCGGCGCGCTCGGCCTCCGGGTCGTCGGCGGCGTCCAGCAGCCGGCCCACCCAGGGCGTGTCCGTGGTGCCGGGGTTGACGCAGTTGACGCGGATGCCCTCGCGGATGTGGTCGGCGGCCATCGCGAGGGTCAGCGACAGGACCGCGCCCTTGCTCGCGCAGTACAGGGCGCGCTGCGGCAGCCCGGCGGTGGCGCCGATGGAGCAGGTGTTGACGACGGAGGCGGTCCCGGGCCGGGACCGTGCGGCCTCCCGCAGGTACGGCAGGGCCGCGCGAGTCGTCCGCACGATGCCCAGCACATTGATGTCGAGGACGGCATGCCACTGCTCGTCCGACTGGTCCTCCACCGTACCGACGGCGCCGACCCCGGCGTTGTTGACCAGGATGTCGAGGCCGCCCAGGTCTCGCGCCGCCGATTCGACGGCCGCGCGCACGGACCCGTCGTCACCGACGTCGGTCCGGTAGCCCGACAACGGGTGGGGGACCCCGTCCGGGTTCAGGTCCAGGACTGCGACGCGGGCGCCGCGCTCGGAGAGGAGCCGGGCCGTGGCCAGCCCGATACCGGAAGCGCCACCGGTGACCAGGGCGCCAAGGCCCTGCAGATCCTTGCTCATACGTGCGTGGCCTTCTGGGGTACGTCGGCCGGCCGACCTTGGGTAGGTGTTCGAACGCGAGGCGGCCGCGCGCGGGCTCACAGGCCGGGTCCCGCGTCGCCGTGACGGTCTCACGTACGGTCGCGTGCCTGCCGATGCCACCGGACGAGGCCGGTTCCTCGGTCCGGTACGGCCCGAATCGCTCCGGCGTCCCGGTTCGAGCGACCGGCTCGTCGATGGTCGGCCATGGAGCGTCGCGGACCGCGGTACCGGCGTCGACGGCCAGGACCTCGCCGGCCTTCGGCTTGATCCGGGCGGGGCCACCGGCGACGGACCGCCTCGCTGTGCCAGGCCGGCGCGCAGGGCGCTCGTCAGCTCGGTGGCGGTGGCCACACCGGGTACGACCGGGACGCCCAGCCGCCGGCACCGGGCGACGACGTCGAGGCCGAGGCCGGGGGACACGACGAAGCGGGCCCCGGCGGCCACGGCCCGTTCCGCCTGCTCGGCGGTGAGGACCGGGCCCGCGCCGACGGTCGGTCCGCCGTGCGCCGCCATGGTCGTGAGCACCCGCTCGGCCGACGGGGTGCGGAAGGTGACCTCGGCGCGCCCCGCTCCGCCCGCGGCGAGCGCCTCGGCGAGCGGGGCGGCGAGCGGGGCGGCGAGCGGGGCGGCGAGCGGGGCGGCCGTGCCGGGGCCGGCCACCGTGGGCACGGGCAGGACCCGGGAGCCGGCCGGCATGGACGCCAGGTCGGTGCCGCTCATCTGCCGAGCCATCCGCCGTCGACGGGCAGGACCGTGCCGTGGACGTACCGGGCGGCGTCGGAGGCGAGGAAGACGGTGGCGCCCGCGAGGTCGTCGGCCTGGCCCCAGCGTCCGGCCGGTATCCGCTCCAGAATGGCCCGGCTGCGCGCCGGATCGTCCCGCAGGGCCTGGGTGTTGTCGGTGGCGATGTAGCCGGGGGCGATGGCGTTGACGTTGACGCCGTGCGGCGCCCACTCGTTGGCGAGGGCCTTGGCCAGGCCGGTGATGCCGTGCTTGGCGGCGGTGTAGCCGGGGACGTTGATCCCGCCCTGGAAGCTCAGCAGCGACGCCGTGAAGATGACCTTGCCTCCGCCGCGGGCCACCATGGCCGCGCCGACGGCCCGGGTGAGGGCGAACTGGGCGCCGAGGTCGACCTGGAGCACCACCTCCCAGTCGGCGTCGGTGTGCTCGGCGGCCGGAGCACGGCGGATGGTGCCCGCGTTGTTCACCAGGATGTCCACCGGCCTGTCGCGCCCCGCGAGGTCCGCACCGAGCGCGCGTACGGCGGCCGGGTCGGCGAAGTCGGCGCGGACCGCCTCGAAGCTCCGGCCCGCGTCGAGCACGTCCTTCTCCACCGCGCTGCCGGACTCCTCCAACCGCGCGCTCACACCGATCACGTCCGCGCCCGCCTCGGCCAGGGCACGGGCCATCGCCCGGCCGATGCCCCGCCGGGCACCGGTGACGACCGCGAGCCGGCCGGTCAGATCGAAGAGACTCATGCGGCTTCTCCCTCGGAGCGATCGGTGCAGTCGAGCAGGACCTTCATCACGTCGCCGCCCGCTTCGAGGACGTCGAAGGCCGAGGAGGCCTCGGCGAGCGGGACGACCTTGCTGATGAGCCGATCGGCGGGGACGGTACCGTCCGCCACCAGTGTCACCGCCCGCTCGAAGTCGTCACGGTCGTACAACCGGGCGCCCACGATGGTGAGTTCGCGCCAGAAGAACCGGTGCAGGTTCACCTCGCGGGGCCGTGGGTGGATGGCGACCAGGCACAGTCGGCCGCGCACCGCCAGGACGTCGACCGCCGTCTCGACCCCGGCGGCTGCGCCGGACACCTCGAACGCGACGTCCGCGCCCGCGCCCGCGGTCCACTCCGCGACCAGCTCCGCCACGTCCCGCGCGGCGGGGTCCCACGTGGTCAGGCCCAGTTCTTCGGCGAGCAGCCGGCGGTGGGTGCCCGGCTCCACGACACGTACCTCGGCTCCGGAGGCGCGCGCGACCAGGGCGATGAGGACTCCGACCGGGCCGCCGCCCACGACCACGACCCGCTCGCCGGCGCGGACCTGCGCGCGGCCCACGTCGTGGACGGCGACGGCGGTGGGCTCGACGAGTGCCGCGCGATCCAGGGGCAGCGTGTCGGGCAGGCGGACG
This sequence comes from Streptomyces sp. NPDC004542, assembly GCF_040610035.1. Classification (NCBI taxonomy): domain Bacteria; kingdom Bacillati; phylum Actinomycetota; class Actinomycetes; order Kitasatosporales; family Streptomycetaceae; genus Streptomyces; species Streptomyces sp. NPDC004542. Next base: position 71,853 of record NZ_JBEXLP010000021.1, on the reverse strand, counting down.
AGAACGGACGCGGGCACGGTCCAGCGCTGCTGCATCGCGCCGGGGGAGTCGATGCCGATGAAGTCGAGGTGGTGGCAGATGTGCCGGTGGCCCGCCGCGCAGGCCGGGCAGGTGCCGTCCCAGCGCAGTGGCATCACGGTCACGTGGTCGCCGGGCCGCCAGCCCTCGACGTCCGCTCCCACCCGCACGATCCGGCCGGACATCTCGTGGCCGATGACGGCCGGGGCGGCGACCCGGGTGTCCATGTCACCGTGGAAGATGTGCAGGTCGGTGCCGCAGATGCCGACATAGGCCGGGGCCAGCTCCACCTCGCCCGGACCGGGCGGCGAAGTCGACGCGGGGGCCGTGTCGAGGCTGCGGGCACCGACGTAGCGCACCGCGAGCACGTCTGTCATGAGGGGGAGTCCTTTCGAGGGGTGGGGCGGGTGGCCGGGGCCAGGCGGTAGAAACGTGTCGCGGTGCCGGCCAGCACCGCCTCGGTGTCGGTGGCGGAACAGCCGGTCAGCAGTTCGTCCATCGCGTCCGCCCAGCGGTTCCAGCCGCCGGCGAGGACGCAGACCGGCCAGTCCGAGCCGAACATCAGCCGGTCGGGACCGAAGGACGACATGAGAACGTCCCACACCGGGCGGATGTCGTCCGTCGTCCATGCCTCGTGGTCGGCCTCGGTGACGAGTCCGGACACCTTGCACACGACGTGGGGATGTCCGGCGAGCAGCCGGATCTGACGTTCCCAGCCGTCCAGATCCCCCTTCGCCAGTGCGGGCTTGCCCGCGTGGTTCAGCACCAGCGGCAGGTCGGGGAAGCGCTGGGCGAGCCGGACGGCACTGGGCAGCTGGTGGGCGCGGACCAGCACGTCGTAGGCCAGTCCGCGCCGCCTCACCTGCGCCAGTCCCCGCTCCACGTCCGGACGTTGCAGCCAGTCGGGGTCGCTCTCGGACTGGACCAGGTGCCGCAGTGACCGCAGATACCGGCCCCCCGGTCCGGCGAGCAGGCCGTCGAGGGTGGCACCGACGGCCGGCGAGGTGAGGTCGGCCCAGCCGACCACCGCGCCGAGCAGGGCGTCCTGTTCCGCGATCGCGAGCAGGTCCCGTGTCTCGGGGACGGACGCGATGCACTGGACGGCGACCGTGGCCGCCGGCCGGCGACCGGCGATCGGACGGGTCGCGTCCGATCGCAGGTCGCCGAGGGTGAAGCTGCGCCGCAGGGGCGCCAGGGAGGGCTCGTCGAGCCATGCCTGTGGGCGCTCGGTGAGGTCCCACAGGTGGTGGTGGGCGTCGACGAGGACGGGGGTGCTGGAGGTCACTGAACGGTCCACTGCTGGTTGGCCTGGTTGAGGGACATCCACTGGTCGATCACGGCGCCGTTGGAGGTGGAGTTGTTGTAGACCTCCATGGCCTGCTTGGACTCGTAGTTGCGGATGACATAGCCGGTGGGGGCCGTCTCGAAGTACCAGAGCTGGTTGTTGCCGCCGCTGTAAGTCCACTGCACGAGTGCGTTGCCCCTGGAATGCGACAGGTTGTAGTCGTCCAGGACCTTGCCGCTGTTGCGGTTGACGATCTTGTACAGGTCCCCGCTGACCTTGACGATGTTCCACTGCTGGTTGGTGCCGGAGTTGGCCGCCCACTGGTCGACGGTGCCGCCGTCGGCGGTGGAGTTGTTGTAGACCTCGGCCAGCAGCCCGCTGCCCACGTTCTTGAGCGTGTAGTACGTCGACGGGTCGAAGGACGGTGTCGCGACGGCGTCCTCCAGCGCGCCGCCCGCCTCTTGCACGCTGAAGTCACCGATGTAGAAGTAGCCGCCGTCCGTCTTGGCGACGCGGAGGTACCGGAACTTCTGCCGTGCGTCGATCTTGGCCGTCAGGGTCGCGCCGTACGGCAGGGCCGTCGCGTCGCGGCGTCCCAGCACCGTGTACGTGGCGAACGTGGGGTCGTTGGAGCCGCGCACCTCGAAGTTGGCGCGGGTCGCGGACTGGTCGATGTCCTGGCGGGTGGTGAGGGAGAACTGCCCCAGGGCGTAGGCCTGGCCGAGGTCGACCTGCCACCAGGCCGAGGTGTCGGCGGCGGTGGGCGACCAGCCGGTGGCGGGGGCGTTGTCGTTGGCCTTGGCTGCCGCCCAGGTCGAGCCGTACACGGAGGAGGCCGTCGCCGTCCTGCCATAGGCGAGGTTGATCTTCGCCAGGAGCCCCTGGTAGGCGGACTGGAGTCCGGATGCCTCGATGACCGCGCTGCCGGACGTGGCGTTCGCGGACAGGGTGACGTTGGAGCCGTTGGCGTTCTGCTGGATGAAGTTGGCCGTGCGCGACAGGACGTTGTTCGCCACGGTCAGGTTGTTCGAGCCCTCGTCGAGGTAGATGCCGGCCACTGCCGAGGTGCACGCGGTGGGGGAGCGGACCACGTCGTGGATGTAGTTCTCGTTGATGACCGTGCCGGGGTCGTTGGACAGGTGGTAGATGCCGGCGGTGTCGCAGAGCTGGTTCTGCACGTTGCCGATGCGGTTGTGACTGATGGAGTTGGAGCCCTCGGCGTTGGTGGCGGACTGCCAGCCCCAGCCCAGCGAGATGCCCGCCCAGGGGGAGTCGGAGATGTCGTTGTGGTCGATGGTGGTTCCGTGGACGAAGCCCGCGTTGACGCCGGCGGTGCCCAGGTAGTCCTGGCCGGTGCGGTTGATCAGGTTGTTGGTGATCGCGACGCCGGTGACGACCTCGCGGGTGTCCTCGCCCGCCGGTGACGTGGGCGGGTTGTAGACGGTGTGGTATTCGACGGTGGGATCGGAGAACTTGCCGACGGTGATTCCGTTGCCGGCGACATCGGTGACGATGTTGCCCGTCACGGTGGAGTCGTGGACCCCGTGGTGGAGGTCGAGGGCGGTGGAGCCCATCTGCGTGAAGGAGTTGCCGAGGAAGGACAGGTCGTCGGCGTCGGCGGCGTACACACCTGCCGGAGGACGGTTGACGTACTGGTTGTTGCTGGTGTCGGCGGAGATGTTGTAGTTGCCGCCCTGGGCGTTGAGCAAGCCGTTCCGGGTGGCCTCGGTCCAGTTGGTCCGGGTGAAGGTGATGCCGGAGAACCGCAGGTCGTGGACCGGGGAGTCGAGGCTGTCGCCCTGGATGTCGAAGAGCGTCTCCAGCGTCGGCACCTGCACCGTGGCCGTCGACATGTCCTCGCCCGCGCGGGGCTTGTAGTAGAGCGTGTGGGTGCTGCCGTCGAGGTAGAACTCTCCCGGTTCGTCGAGGAACTCGTGAGCGTTCTCGAAGTGGAACGGGGAGCCGTTGGACAGCAGCGGGTAGGGGCGCTTGAAGAGGATGCCGGCTTCGTGGTCCTGGATGGTCACGCTCGCCACGCCGTTGCTGGTGGTGTACGACTTCAGCCGTAGGTAGTTCTCCGCCCACTGCAGCTGGAGCACCATCTCGACCTTGCTGAACTGGTCCCAGTCCGAGATCTGCGAGCCGGCGATCTTCAGCACCTGGTTGGTCTTGTCACCGGACTGGAGCTGGAAGTCGGAGCCCACGTCGGGATAACGGGCCCGGGTACCGCGCACCCCGTTGACGTAGAGCTGCCGGAAGTCGAGGCTGCCGACGGACGCCTTGTACTGGCCGTCGGTGGCGGGGGTCCAGCCGGTGATCGTCTGCGCGCTGCTGATCACGGGGGTCTCGGAACCGTACGCCTGGTAGACCACCGTGTGCCCGTTGCTGCCTGAGTCGGCCGTGGTGAAGTCGACAGCACTGGTGAGGCGGTACGTTCCGCCGCGCAGGTTCACCACGATGTCCCCGGACATGTCCGAGTTGACGGCGCGCACCGCGTCGCGGGCGTGCTGGATCGTCTTGAAGGCGGACGCGGTACTGGTTCCGGAGTTGCTGTCGCTGCCGTTCGTCGGGTCGACGTAGAAGTTCATGTCGGCGGCGTGCGCGGACTGGGCGGGGAGGACCACTGCCGTGGCTATCAGCAGTGTCTGGAGCAGTCCTGCGATGAGGCGTGCTCGTCTCATCCGGTGGTTCTCCTTCCTGGAGCGCGTCGCGGTGCGTCCCGTGCATCACGCGTCGCGGGGGTGCGGTGGCCCGCGTGGCCGCCTATGCGGTGCCCGGCTCGGTGAGGTGCCAGATCTCGGGGATGTCGGTCCACTGGCCGCCGGTGCCACGGTCGGGCCAGGGTTCCTGACACGGATCGGTGAGTTTCCACCACTCCTGCGTCTCGGGGTCGGCCTCGATCGTCGCGATGTCGGCTTCGAAGTCATTGCCGTGGTACTCGAAGTACGCGAAGAGGACGTCGTCGTGCAGGAAGATGCTGTAGTTGCGGATGTTGGCCCGGAGCAGAGCGGCCTCGACGCCGGGCCAGACGGCGGAGTGGAGCTCGAGGTACTCCTCGCGCCGTTCGGGACGGAGCCTGATGGTCTGGGCGATGCGCTTCACCGTGCCTCCTCGCGCTCGGTGGCGGACGTCTCGTCGGATCGCGTCGGGAACGGCGAGCGGTAGCTGGGGGTGCGGGTACGCGGCAGCAGCCGGAGTACGAGCCGTGTCCGCGAGGACGCTGGGAGCCGGACGGTCAGGTAGGGTCCGCCGCACGCCGACTCCGCCTCGGTGACGACGGGTTCGCCGTGGCCGTAGTCGTACATGTCGCCGACCCATGTGTCGTCGTCGCAGGTCGTGTACCGGACGGAGGCGATGGTGTGCTCGGCGAAGGCGCCGGCCTGTACGATCACCGTCCGCGCGGACTCGGGGGAGAGGTTGACGAGTTCGACGGTGGTGGCCTCGGGGTCGATGGAGGTGACCAGCGCGGCCACGTCCGGCGGGAGGCCCGCGCGGCGAGCGTCGGCGTCGTGGTACCGCAGCCGGGCCTGCTGCAGGCCGCCGTTGTACAGCACCTGGGGTCCGCCCCACGTCAGCTGGACGAGGGCCTCGGTGACCACCGGGTTCGACTGCTGCCACACGTGGATGTCGGCCTCGGGCACGTCCAGGCCCCGGTAGCGGTCCATACGGGCCAGCCGGTGACGGACCTGAGCCTGCGCCGCGGCGAGGATCCGCTCGGGATAACCGGGGTCGTCACCGGCGAGGAAGGCCAGCCACGCCTCCTCGTGCCCGGACTCCTCCTTGGCCCGGAACGGCCGCACGGTCCGCCAGTCGATGCCGGACCCCTCCCGGATCCGCTCCAGCCGGGCCTTGTCGGGTTCGGCGGCCGTGTGGTGCCACAGCGCCACCGGTACGGCGGGGGTGACCGGGTTGTAGTCGAACCACCCGGAGTCCTTGTACCGGAAAGGGACATGGAGCGTCGGTGTGTGGATGTCGGGCCCGAGCTGGGCCAGCCACTTGGAGGGGAGGCTGGAGTCGGCCTCGGTGAAGGCCATCACCTTGCCCTCGGAGAGCAGGATGTCCAGGGTGCCGGTCACCATGGACAGGTAGCCGTCGTCCCCGGTGACGGTCGCCGCGGCGAGCGCGGCCACACAGGCCGCGTGGCCGACGCTGTGCCATCCGTGCGGCCAGGACCAGCCGTAGTGCCCGCCGTACCAGCGGCCCTCGTGCCGGCTGCCGACGACCCCGTCGGGGCCGACGTTGTCGGGGATGAGCCCGTCACCCGCCGCCGCGCGCTCCTTCCACGCGCCGACGTACTCCACGATCCAGTCGCGGTAGCGTTCCTCGCCCGACAGGATCCAGGCGTTGAGGACCAGCCCGGCCGCGGCGAGGTTGACGGCGGTGTCGCCGACGCCCATCCGCTCCCGCATCTCTTCACCGAGCCGGGGATCGGCCGACAGCGGGGCCTTCGGCGCGCCGTCGGGCAGGATCCAGTCGAGCGGGAAGCCGTAGGTCTCGGCCTCCTTGGGCAGCCAGGGGTAGACCTCACCGTCGAACAGGCCCGTGCGCTCGGGATCGCTGCCGTTGTGCGGGCGGGTGATGATGCGGTGCCCGGGGTCGTAGTTGCCCTTCGCCGGGTCGACGTACAGCTCGGCGAACCTCAGCGCGCGCTCCGACCAGCGCTCGGGTGCGGCCATGCACAGGAAGTAGAGCAGCAGCAGGCTCTCGCCCTGGTGGAACCAGTCGTAGCCACGCTCGAACTCGTCGCGCAGCATGCCCAGTTCGGTGAGCTGCCGGGTGACGCCCTCCCAGTGGCGCTCGCTCGCGGGAAGCAGGTCGTCGGCGCCGCCGAGGAGGTACAGCTGCGGCCAGTTGAAGAAGACCTCGTAGAAGTCGTCCACGCCGTCACGGGTGGTGAGCGTGTCGCTGTAGTTCAGCCGTCCGTCGGGACCGGTGAAGTCGCGTGCGAAACGGCGCCAGGCGTGGTCGAGCAGGTCGAAGAGCTCGCGCTGGGCGATCGCCCAGCCCGGCACTTCGAGCAGCGGAACGGTCGCTCGTATCCCGAGCGGCGACGCCGGGTCGCCGGAGGCCGGGGTGTCCTCGCCAGGTGCGTGCTCGGCAGGACTGAAGGGCATGGGAAGGATCTCCGTTCAGGGGGGCGGGGACGTGTGGGACGGCCCACACGTGACAGGGCGGCCTCCGGGCTCGGACGGGCCGGTCTCCGGCTCGGGCGGCCCGGGAGAAACCGGCCCGGGGCGTCACTCCTTGGTGGCTCCCGCGAGCATTCCGGCGACCAGGAAGCGTTGCGAGAAGAGGAAGACGACCAGCACGGGGGTGATGGCGAGCAGCGTGGCCAGGGCGAGCTGGGGCCGCTGGATCGCCAGCGAGCCGACCGTCGGGTTGAAGGACGGCACGCTGCTGAGCAGGGTGCCGACACCGACCTGCACGGGCATCTGGTCGCTCTCGGGGAGCATCACGTACGGCAGGAAGTAGTTGGTCCAGTTGGCGACGAAGCTGAAGAACCCGACGAGCGCGATGACCGGTGTCGCCAGCGGCAGAGCCACATGACGGAAGACCGCGAACTCCGTGCAGCCGTCCATCCGGGCGGCCGCCAGCAGGTCCCTCGGTACGGCCGTGGTGAAGTAGATGTAGGTCAGGTACACACCGAACGGATAGAACGCGTACGGCAGGATGATCGACCACATCGTGCCGATCAGATGCACCGCGTTGATCTCCAGGAAGAGCGGCACCACCAGGGTGGCGTTCGGCATGAGCATCACGATCAGCGTGGAGACCAGCAGGAACCGCCGGCCGCGGAACTCCGTCATCGCCAGGGCGTATCCGGCCGGGACGGCGACACACAGGGTGATCACCAGGGACACGCCCGCGTACAGGGCCGAGTTGCGCAGCCACAGCAGGATCGCGTTGTCCTGGAAGGCGGTGAGCGCGTCCCAGTTGGCCCTGAGCGCGTGCCAGGACCCGAAGGAGAGGGGGCTGCCGTGGACCAGCTGCTGGTCGGTCTTGGTGGACGCGAGGACGAGCCAGAGCACCGGCAGCACGAAGAACGCCACGAACGCGGTCAGTACGGCGGCGACCAGCAGCCGGGAGCCGGCGCGCCGGGCGGGCCCGCCGCGTCGCCGGGGTATCGGCCGGGGCACGGGGCTCATGTCGCTCTCCTCCGGCCGCGGACGCGCGGTGGCGTCGGCCGGGCCCGCATGGGTCTTAGTCGGCATCGAAGAATCCAGACCGTGTGACGAAGACGGCGGCGGCCGACAGGCTGACGACCAGCAGTTCGACCGAGATCGCGGCGGCGCCGTTGATGTTGTTCATCTGGAAGGCGAAGTCGTACGACAACTGGTTGAGCGAGTAGTCGCGGCCGGCCACGCCGACGCTCGCCAGGGACAGCAGTTGCGGTTCGACGAAGAGCTGCGCGCCGCCCGCGAAGGCGAGGATCACCATGTAGACGATCCACTTGCGCAGCATGGGAATCTGCACGTGCCAGGCGGTCTGCCAGGGGCCCGAGCCGTCGATGCGGGCGGCCTCCATCACGTCCTTGGGGATGTTGTTGAGCGCGCCGTAGATGACGACGATCCATCCGCCGGCGCCGGTCCAGAACGCGATGATCGTGAACAGCAGAGGCAGATGACCGGGGGCGATCACCTCACCGAAGGTGTGGTAGCCCAGCCCCTCCAGCAGCGCACTGACGGGGCTGACCGTGGGATCGAGCATGAACAGCCACACCAGCACGCTCGCGGCGCCCGCCAGGGCTCCGGGGATGTAGAAGAGGAACCGCAGTGCCTTCCCCGTGGTGCCCGAGGCCAGCCGGTGCAGCAGCAGCGCCAGGCCCACCACGATCACCACCAGCGATACCAGCCAGAACAGCAGGTAGAGCGCGACATGCCCGACGGCCGGTACGAACCGGAAGTCCTGGGCTGCGGTGGTGAAGTTGGCGAGGCCGGTGAACGAGCCGCCCGAGTCGGTGAAGGCGAAGTACACGGCGTAGGCGGTGGGCACGACCCCGAAGGCGAACAGCAGCACGACATACGCGGCGACGAACGCCACGCCGGCCCGGCTCTGCCGGAGGCCGCCACGGGGGCGACGGGAGGCAGAGCCGGCCGAGGAGTGGGTCAGAGTCACTGGGAGACCTTGTATCCGTCGGACTTGGCGTACTTGACGATGGCGTCCTGCCACGCGGGCAGCAGCGAGACGATGCTCTTGCCCTGGGTCATGCCGGGCTTGACCGTGGCCGCCCAAATCGCCTCCTGGCTGAACTGGCCGGAGCCCCAGCCGGACCAGACCTGCGTCGAGGCGTCCTTGAGGACACCGATGTCCCCGGCGAAGTACCCCGAGGCGTTCTGCTGCTTCAGCCAGGTCTCCGCCGCGGGTGCGTAGGCCGGGAAACCGGGCGCCTCCTTGCCCTGATAGGCCTGGTCCGTGGTGACCCAGATCAGGAAGTCGGTGGCCGCCTTGAGATGAGCCGACCGCTTCGAGAGCAGCCAGGTGCCACCGCCCACGTTGCCGGTGGAGGGCGAGGTCTCACCGCTCCACTGCGGTATCGGCGCCGCCCCGATCGTCTTGGCCGGCGTCTTGAGGGTGTCCTTGAAGACCGCGCCGCCGAACCAGGCGGGTCCGGGCATCAGCAGCACCTTGTCGGCCTGGTTCTTGGCGAAGTCGGTGCTGAACACGCCGCTGGTCGACATGGACTTGTTCTTGATGAGCACGTCCATGAGCTTGGCCATCTTGGTGCATGCGTCGCTGCTGGTGTTCACCGAGACGGACTTGGCGCCGGTGATGTGGTTGGCGCCGCACTTGCTCGCCCACAGGTAGATCTCCGGGGTGAAGGAGTCGCCCGCGTCACCCACCAGGTAGCCGGGGTGCTCCTTGGCCACCTTCTCGCCCAGCTTCTGGTACTCCTCCCAGGTCGTCGGGACCTGGTAGCCGAACTTCTTCATCAGCGGAGCGTTGTACCAGAGCACGGCCTGCGAGAGGTCGTTGCGCAGACAGTAGACGGTGCCGTCGACCGTGCAGACGTCGTTGGCACCCTTGGCGAAATTCCCGAGGGTCGCCTCGGAGACGAGGCCCTTGTTCAGCGGGGCCACGAAGTTCGCGTCGACCGCCCAGGTCACCTCGTTGTTCTGCGAGCTGAAGACGACGTCGGGCCAGCCCTTTCCGGTGCGGTTGAACAACTGGACCTTCGTCTGGAGGTAGTTCGAGCCGTTCGCGTCGCCGTCGTAGGTGACGATGTCCATCTTCACGTCGGGGTGCTGTGCCTGGTACAGCTTCGCGGCGGCGACCCGGGTCGAGTCCACCCACACGGTGAACGCCCCGTCCTTCTGTGCGACCTGCGCGAAACCGTCCTTGGTGGTGGTGGTGCCCGTCCCTCCTCCTCCGCAGGCCGTGGCGGCCACCATCACCGTCGCCGCGCACCCGGCCACGAGCATCGATCGTCGGCCGGCCGACGCTCTCACACGGTGGGACGGTGTCTTCGTTGCGGTCATCAGTAACTCCACTACGTTGTGGGCGCCCGTGCGGAGCGCGGAGTGCATGTGACGAGGCGACGATCGGCCGTACCCGCTTGAGTCGCGCCTTGTCGCGGAAGAAATTAGGCGCCTTATCAAGGTAGCGGTCAAGAGGATGAGCAGTCACAGTTTTAACTTCCTCACTCCCCGAGGAGCCCGCAATGTGCTGTATGCCTATTTTTGTCATGGTTTTTGTTGGGGTTGGTTTACATTGACGTCATGCCGGGGGTTGATATGAGTACGACTCATTTTGGAGTTGGGGTAGCATGCCTACCGAGGAAGTCGCGGGACGCGCTTGGGTGGTCCGTAGGTGGAGGCAGAACAGATGAGTGAAACGTTCGCGGCCGACGGGTCGGTCGTGCAGCTGTCCGGCGGGGCAGGGGAGAGAGCGAAGGGGGACGGGCGCGACTACCGGCCGCGATACGAGGTCGTCGCTGAGCAGATCGTCGCGTACATCAGTGAGTCCCACCTGGTTCCCGGTGACCGCATGCCCACCGAGAACGATCTGGCCGCCCGGCTGGGGACCAGCCGGGCCGTGGTGCGTGAGGCCGTGAAGATCCTCTCCGCGCTCGGCCGGGTCCGGGCCCACAAGGGGCGTGGCCTGTTCGTCGCCGACGACGAGGGGATGCTCGCCACCAGTCGGTGGGGCGGCTTCTTCCGGCCCACCGACCTCGATCACATCTTCACGCTCTTCGAGTTCCGCAGGGTTCAGGAGATGGCCGCCAGCAGTCTGGCGGCGTCCCGCGCCACCCCCGCCGAACTGCGGGCGATCGAGGTTGCCGTGGACGGTTGTCGGCACGGTTTCGTCCACGGCCTCGTCGAGGTCTTCAACCAGGCGGACGACGACTTCCACGCCAGCGTCGCAGCGGCATCGCACAACAGCTTCCTCGTCGGCGCGGTACGGGACGCCCGCCGGTTGCAGCGGCTGTCCAGCGCCATCGGGATCCACGACACACTCGGCGAGCACACGGAAGCCGCGGTCGAGGAGCACGCCGCGATCTACCAGGCCATTCGTGACGGCCGCCCCGACGCGGCGGCGCAGGCCACCGCCGTGCACCTGGACAAGACGCTTGAGGACTACCGGCGCGAGATTCAGCGGCGGGTGTTCGGGCAGCAGGGCTGAGGCACCGTCGGGCCGACGAGCAGGCCCGCCGAAGCACCCACTGTTCTTCGCTCTGAAGGGTCTGCTGGACCAGGTCCCGGACGTCCTGCATTGCGCCGCCCGGGCGCGAGATGCGTGGGACAGCTCCCGAGGACGGACACCACCCCGCGCCCGGCGCCCCAAGCCTCACCGTGAAGGGTCACCCACGACCTGCGCCACTTCCACGCCTCCGCCCTCATCGCCGGCGCAGCGAGCGTCGAACAGGTCCGGCTGCTCCTCGGCCACGCGTCCGCCGTCATGACATCGCGGATCTGCGCCCACCTGTGGCCGGGCGAAGAAGACCGCACCCGCTCCGTCATGGACGCCGTGCTCGGCGGCCTGCGGACCGGGTGCGGGCAGGTAGGCGATGCGACCCGCGAAACCGCAGGTCAAAAGGCCTAGCCAGAGATCAAGCCTTCTTGGTCTCCCAGAAGATCTTGTCGATCTGGGCGATGTAGTCCAGCGCCTTCTGGCCCGTCGCCGGGTCGGTGGACGCCTTGGCGGCCGAGAGGGCCTTCAGGGCGTCGTTGACCAGCTGGTGCAGCTCCGGGTACTTCTCGAAGTGCGGGGGCTTGAAGTAGTCGCTCCAGAGCACGGAGACGTGGTGCTTGGCGAGCTCCGCGCGCTGCTCCTTGATGATGGTGGCACGCGTCTGGAAGTGCGGGTCGTCGTTGGCGGCCATCTTCTCCTGGACGGCCTTCACCGACTCCGCCTCGATGCGGGCCTGGGCCGGGTCGTACACGCCGCAGGGCAGGTCGCAGTGCGCGCTGACCTTGACCTTGGGGGCAAACAGGCGGGAAAGCATGGAGCATTCCTTCCTCGTGATCGTCTTCTCAGGTGGGACATTACTCCCTGAGGGACGGGTTTTCGCGAGTGCCCCCTTGGGCTTAGGACAAAAGTCCGGGGTGAGACTCAGACTGGTGGAGAACGGACCGGGGAGGTGCCGGGGATGCCGGAGCTGTCGCAGGAGAGTGAACGGGGGAGGGCCGCTCCGCCCTTCGGGCTGGCCGAGGTGACCGGGCCGTCCATGGTGCCGACCCTCTACCACGGGGACCGGCTCGTGGTGCACTACGGCGCCAGGATCGGGCCGGGGGACGTGGTCGTCCTGCGCCATCCCTTCCAGCAGGACCTGCTCGTCGTCAAGCGCGCGGTGGAACTGCGCGAGGGCGGCTGGTGGGTGCTCGGGGACAACACGTACGCGGGCGGGGACAGCACCGACTACGGGGCCGTGCCGGAGGACCTGGTCCTCGGGCGGGTCCGGTTGCGGTTCCGGCCGCTCAAGGCCGGTCAGCGCTCGCCGCTGGCGCTGGCCCGCTGGGCGCTGTCGGCGGCGAGGCCGGTCTTCTCCGACCGGTCGGCCTCCAGGCGCTTGCGGGCGCGGTAGGCGGCCACGTTGGCGCGGGTCGCGCAGCGGTCCGAGCAGTAGCGCCGGGAGCGGTTGGTGGACGTGTCGAGGTAGGCGTTGCGGCAGGGCGCCGCCTCGCACAGGCCCAGGCGGTCGACCCCGTACTCGGTGAGGTGGAAGGCGAGGCCCATGGCGGCGATCGCCGCGTAGCCCGCGGTGGCGTTCGACGGGTGGTCGGCCAGGTGCATGTGCCACAGCGGGCGGCCGTCCTCGTCCCGGTGGTCGTGCCCGGAGATCTGCGGGCTCACCGGGAACTCCAGGAGCAGCGAGTTCAGCAGGTCGACGGCGAGGGTCTCGTCGCCGGTGTCGGCCGCCTCGAAGACCGCGCGCAGCCGGGCGCGGACCGACCGGAAGCGCGTGACGTCCGCGTCGGTGGCGCGCCGGGCCGCGGAGGAGTTGGCTCCGAACAGGGCGCGGACCGCGTCGACCGAGGTCAGGACGTCCTTGCCGCGCACCGGCTCCTCGCTGTTGACGAGACGCACGGCGTAATCCGAGTAATAGGCCAGTTCCACTTGTAGTCCTTACGAGGGCACTCTATGGTGTGGGATGCGGTCGGGTAATAGCCGGTCGTGCTTCCAGGGTATTACGCGTGCGAGGGGAGACGGGGTTTCCATGACCACCAGTACCGGAACCGACTGGGCGGCCTGGCAGGAGAGCTGGGACCGGCAGCAGGAGTGGTACATGCCGGACCGCGAGGAACGCTTCCGCATCATGCTCGACATGACCGAGGCGCTCGTCGGCACCGCGCCGCGCGTCCTCGACCTCGCCTGCGGCACCGGCAGCATCACCGCCCGGCTGCTCGCCCGGTTCTCCGGCGCCACCGTCGTCGGCGTCGACCTCGACCCGGCCCTCCTCGCCATCGCCGAGGGCACCTTCGCGGGCGACGAACGGGTCACCCTCGTCACGGCCGACCTCAAGGACCCCGACTGGCCGGCGGCACTGCCGTACGACTCCTACGACGCCGTCCTGACCGCCACGGCCCTGCACTGGCTGCACACCGAACCCCTCGCGGCCCTCTACGGTCAGGTCGCGGGACTCGTCCGCGACGGCGGTGTCTTCATGAACGCGGACCACATGATCGACGACACGACACCCCGGATCAACGCGGCCGAGCGCGCCCAGCGCCACGCCCGCATGGACCGGGCCAGGTCCGCGGGCGCCCTGGACTGGGCCGAGTGGTGGCGGCTGGCCGCCCAGGACCCGGTTCTCGCGGGGCCGACGGCCCGTCGCTTCGAGATCTACGGCGAGCACGCCGACGGCGACACGCCGCCCGCCGCCTGGCACGCGCGGGTGCTGCGCGAGCGGGGCTTCGGCGAGGCCCGGGCGGTGTGGTGCTCGCCGTCGGACACCTTGCTGCTGGCGCTGAAGTGACCGTCCGGAGGCCCGGCGGGCGCTGAGAGCGCCGCGGACACGCCGAAGGGCGGTACGGACGACCCGTACCGCCCTTCCCGGCGGAGTGTCACAGCACCTTGGACAGGAACGACTTGGTGCGCTCGTGCTGCGGGTCCGTCAGGACGTCGCGCGGATGCCCGGACTCGACCACCACGCCGTCGTCCATGAACACCAGGGAGTCCCCGACCTCGCGGGCGAAGCCCATCTCGTGCGTGACGACGATCATCGTCATGCCGTCCTGGGCGAGGTCCCGCATCACGTCGAGCACCTCGCCGACCAGCTCGGGGTCGAGCGCCGAGGTCGGCTCGTCGAAGAGCATCAGCTTCGGCTGCATCGCCAGCGCCCGGGCGATGGCGACGCGCTGCTGCTGGCCGCCGGAGAGCTGCGCCGGGTAGTGGCCCTTGCGGTCACCGAGGCCCACCCGGTCGAGGAGCCGCTCCGCGCGCTCCCGGGCGACCGCCTTGGACTCGCGCTTGACCTGGACCGGCGCCTCCATGACGTTCTCCAGCGCGGTCATGTGCGGGAAGAGGTTGAAGCGCTGGAACACCATGCCGATGTCCCGCCGCTGCGCCGCGACCTCCTTCTCCTTCAGCTCGTGGAGCTTGTCGCCCTTCTGCCGGTAACCGACCAGGTCGCCGTCGACGTACAGCCGGCCGGCGCTGATCTTCTCCAGGTGGTTGATGCACCTGAGGAACGTGCTTTTGCCGGAACCGGACGGGCCGATCAGGCAGAACACCTCGCGCGGGTTCACCACCAGGTCGATGCCCTTGAGGATGTGCGCCGGCCCGAAGGACTTGTGCACGCCTTCGGCCCTCACCATCGGCGCGCCGCTGCTCGGCGGCGTGATGTCCTTGCTGAGACCGGTCATCGGGCCACCTCCGGACGGCGGAACGAACCGAACATGCGGAGGTTCTTCTTCAGGCGCTGGAACGGGGTCGGCGGCAGGTTGCGCGTCGAGCCGCGGGCGTAGCGGCGCTCGATGTAGTACTGCACGATGCTGAAGATCGTGGTCAGGAACAGGTACCAGATGCAGGCCACGAAGTACATCTCGACGACCGCCAGCGAGGCGCTGGAGATGTCCGTGGCCTTCTTGATCAGCTCGGGCAGCTGGACCGCGTAGGCCAGCGACGAGGTCTTCAGCATGTTGATGAACTCGTTGCCGGTCGGCGGGATGATGACCCGCATGGCCTGCGGGAGGATCACCCGGCGCAGCGTCTGGCCCTGGGTCATGCCCAGCGCGTGCGACGCCTCCGTCTGCCCCTCGTCGACCGACTGGATGCCGGCGCGGACGATCTCCGACATGTACGCGGCCTCGTTGAGGCCGAGTCCCAGCAGGGCCGTGAGGACCGGCGTCATCACCTGGTTCATCTCGTCCTTGTAGAACCCCAGGTTCAGGATGGGGAAGACGAGCGCGATGTTGTACCAGAGCAGCAGCTGGACCAGGACCGGGGTGCCGCGGAAGAACCAGATGTAGAACCAGGCCACGGTGCTGGTGACCGGGTTCGACGACAGCCGCATCACGGCGAGGACCACGCCGAGGGCGACGCCGAGCACCATGGCGAGCACGGAGATGTACAGCGTGGTCCAGGCGCCGGCCATGATGCCCGGATCGAAGACGTAATCGGGGATGACGCTGTAGTTGATCTTCGCGTTGGAGAACGCGACCCCGATCAGCGCCACGAGGGCGATGACCACGACGCCGGAGACCCAGCGGCCGTAGTGCCGCACCGGTATGGCTTTGATCTGCTCCGGCGGCAGCGACGGCGCCGGAGCCTTGTCGACGGTGTCAGTCACGGTGACAGCCCTTCCATGGTGCGCGGAGCTGTTCAGGAGCCGCCGTTGATCTTCGACTCGGTGACGGCGCCCTGCGTGACGTTCCACTTCTCCAGGATCTTCTGGTACTCGCCGCTCTTGATGATCGCGGCCATGGCGGCCTGGAGCGCGTCGCGCAGCTGGGTGTTCTCCTTGCTGACCGCGATGCCGTACGGACCCGCCTCGATCTGGTCGCCGACGACCTCGAAGTCCTTGCCGCCGCCGGAGGTCTTCGCGTTGTAGGCCGCCACCGGGAAGTCGTTCAGGTCGGCGACGGACGCACCCTGCTTCAGACGGAGCAGCGCCTCGGGGTCGGTGTCGAAGGTCTGCAGGTCGATGGCCTTCTTGCCGTCCTTCGTACACTTCTTGTTCTGCGCCTTGGCGATGCCCTCGGACGTGGTGCCCTTCTGCAGGGCCACGACCTTGCCGCACAGGTCGTCGAGCGACTTGATGCCCTTCGGGTTGCCCTTCTGGACCAGGATCGAGGTGCCGGCGGTGAAGTAGTCGACGAAGTCGACGCCGTTGCCGACCTTCTTGCCGGTGTCGGAGTTGATGCCGTTCTGGCGGTCCTTGGTGTCGTTCATCGCCGACATGAGCACCTGGAACCGCTTGGCCTGCAGGCCCACGATCAGGTTGTCGAACTTGCCGTTCTGGAACTCGAACTTCACGCCCAGCTGCTTGCCGAGGGCGTCCGCGATGTCCGGGTCGATGCCGACGGCCTTGCCGCCCTGCATGACCTCGACCGGCGGGTACGCGATGTCGGAGCCCACCTTGATGACGCCCGCCTTGCGGATGTCCGCGGGGAGCTTGCCGGCGAGGGGCGCGGAGGAGGAGTCGGAGCCGGAGCTGTCCGAGCCGCTCTTGTCGGTCTGGTCACCGCAGCCGGTGAGCAGCAGGGCGCCCGCGACCGCGATCGCACCGACCGCGGCCAGACGGGAGTGCGCGGCGGTCGCACGACGGGTGGAGCTTGCGGTCATGGTGGGTTCCTCCGGCGGATGGGTGGAGATGCCGATGGGTCGACGAGAACACACACCTTCGGGTGTCGCGACCTCGTGGGTTTACCGCATCCTGCCATTCGGACTACGCCGTTCAGGTGACTCACTATGTCAAAATCGGATAACGGGTGACCCCCGAACCGCATCAGGTCGGCACATCCTCGGCACCTCGGGGCCCTCTATCTGCGGACATCCCGCCATCCGGCCGGAAAATCTTCGGCGCATCTCATGATGTGGTCGGTGCTTGAGCCTGAGACCAGGTTCTGTCGAGGGCCGCGATGTGACCTTGACCCAATGGACTCGTCGTCGGTGCCGTCCGTCCGGTAAGAAGGTTCTTCACACCCCTCATCCGGGGCTCAGGGCGCGTGTGCGGCGCGCCCGTCGCGTACGCCCGTACGTATCACTGAACCGGGCCGTACGCGGTCCCGCCCACCCCTCACCAGGAGTGGTCAACCCTCAACCCATGAATACTTAAGGGGTAAACAAAGTGGCAGCGGAGATCGTCAATCCTCGCAGCGACAGCACTACGGACGAGGACGGCGGGGCCGAGCCCCTCGATTCCTTCGATCCCGCGTTCGCGCTGCACCGCGGCGGCAAGATGGCCGTGCAGGCCACCGTGCCGATCCGCGACAAGGACGACCTTTCCCTCGCGTACACGCCCGGTGTGGCGCGCGTGTGCACCGCGATCGCGGAACAGCCCGAGCTGGTCGACGACTACACGTGGAAGTCGTCCGTGGTCGCCGTCGTGACCGACGGTACGGCGGTGCTGGGGCTCGGGGACATCGGACCCCAGGCCTCCCTCCCGGTGATGGAGGGCAAGGCGATCCTGTTCAAGCAGTTCGGCGGCGTGGACGCGGTGCCGATCGCGCTCGACTGCACGGGCGTCGACGAGATCGTCGAGACCGTGGTCCGGCTCGCCCCGTCCTTCGGCGGGGTGAACCTCGAGGACATCTCGGCACCGCGGTGCTTCGAGATCGAGCGGCAGCTCCAGGAGCGGCTGGACATCCCGGTCTTCCACGACGACCAGCACGGCACGGCCGTGGTGACGCTGGCGGCGCTGCGGAACGCGGCGCGGCTGAGCGGGCGGTCGATCGGCGACCTGCGGGCCGTCATCTCCGGCGCCGGCGCGGCCGGTGTCGCCATCGCCAGGATGCTGGTCGAGGCCGGCATCGGGGACGTCGCGGTCGCCGACCGCAAGGGCGTGGTGTCCGCCGACCGCGGCGACCTGACCCCCGTCAAGCGCGAGCTGGCCTCCTTCACCAACAAGGCGGGCATCAGCGGCTCGCTGGAGGACGCGCTGGCCGGTGCCGACGTCTTCATCGGCGTCTCCGGCGGCACGGTCGCCGAGGCGGCGGTGGCCTCCATGGCCGAGGGCGCCTTCGTGTTCGCGATGGCCAACCCGAACCCGGAGGTGCGCCCGGAGGTCGCGCACAAGTACGCGGCTGTCGTCGCCACCGGGCGCTCGGACTTCCCGAACCAGATCAACAACGTGCTGGCGTTCCCCGGGATCTTCGCGGGCGCGCTGCAGGTGCGGGCCTCCCGGATCACCGAGGGGATGAAGATCGCGGCGGCCGAGGCGCTCGCCGCGGTCGTCGGGGACGACCTCGCCGCCGACTACGTGATTCCCTCGCCGTTCGACGAGCGGGTGGCTCCCGCGGTGACCGCCGCGGTGGCTGCCGCCGCCCGGGCCGAGGGTGTCGCCCGCCGGTGAGCCCGCACGGCCCCGTCCGTTCGGACAGCGTCCGTCCGGGCGGGGCCAGGTGGCCGCCCCTTGGCCCACCCTTCGGGTGGTTTCCCTGGGGCAGTCCCGCCGGGCGCCGTCCCGCCGGGGGCTGCCGCCCCCGGACGGGCCGGGAGTGCCGGGCCGGGGCTGAGATCGTTCGGCCGAACCGGCAAGAGGGCATGTGTCACAGCGGTCCGTGGTTCCGCCGGCCCCACCGGGAACCTATCGTCGAGCCCATGTTCGCTGTCTACGCCGCCCGAATCGACCGCGACCAGCCGCTCAGCGGCCTCGAGTTGGGGGAGCGCCCGGCCCCCGGGGCCCGTCCCGGCTGGAGCACGGTCGACGTCAGGGCCGCCTCCCTCAACCACCACGACCTCTGGTCCCTGCGTGGCGTCGGCCTCGCGGAGGACAGACTGCCGATGATCCTCGGCTGTGACGCCGCCGGCGTCGACGAGGACGGCAACGAGGTCGTCCTGCACTCCGTCATCGGGCAGACCGGCCACGGCGTCGGCCCGGACGAACCCCGCTCCATCCTCACCGAGCGCTATCAGGGCACCTTCGCCGAGCAGGTCGCCGTGCCCACCTGGAACGTCCTGCCCAAGCCCAGGGAGCTCTCCTTCGCGGAGGCCGCCTGTCTGCCCACGGCCTGGCTGACGGCGTACCGGATGCTGTTCACCAACGCGGGCGTACGGCCCGGCGACTCCGTCCTCGTCCAGGGGGCCGGCGGCGGTGTCGCCACGGCCGCGATCGTGCTCGGCAAGGCGGCCGGGCTGCGGGTCTTCGCCACCAGCCGGGACGAGGCCAAGCGGAAGCGGGCCCTGGAGCTCGGGGCCGTCGAGGCGGTCGAGCCGGGGGCGCGGCTGCCGCAGCGGGTGGACGCCGTGATCGAGACCGTCGGCGCCGCCACCTGGTCCCACTCGGTGAAGTCCCTGCGGCCCGGCGGCACGATCGTCATCTCCGGTGCCACCAGTGGCGACCGTCCCTCGCACGCCGAACTGACCCGCATCTTCTTCCTGGAGCTGAAGGTCGTCGGTTCCACGATGGGCACCAAGGACGAGTTGGAGGACCTGCTCTCCTTCTGCGCCGCCACCGGTGTCCGCCCCGTCATCGACGAGGTGCTCCCGCTCGACCGCGCCCGCGAGGGCTTCGAGCGGCTGGAGTCCGGTGGCCAGTTCGGCAAGATCGTCCTCACCAACGGCTGAGTCCCGAGGCCGCGCTTCGGGGTCGCGTCTCGAGGCCGCGCAGCACGGCTGTCCGACGGCCGGTCCGGTTTCCGGGCCGGCCGTCGGCGTTTGTCAACTGTGGTTGACAGTAGGCGGATGTCAACTTATGTTGACACCATGACCGAAGCAACGGATCTCGCCGAACGTGCGGGCGACCGCGACCCACGGGTCGGGCTGCGGGCCGTCGCCGCACTGCGCAGGCTGCTCGAGCAGCTGGAGGCGGTACAGGTGCGCAGCGCGCGCAACCAGGGCTGGTCGTGGCAGGAGATCGCCGCCGAACTGGGCGTGAGCAGGCAGGCCGTGCACAAGAAGTACGGGAGGCAGTGATGTTCGAGAGGTTCACGAAGGACGCGCGTGCCGTGGTCGAGGGTGCCGTCGCGCAGGCCGAGCGGCTGGGGGACGGGAAGGTCGAGGAGCCCCACGTCCTGCTCGCCCTGCTCGAGCGCGAGGGCAGCCGGGGGTCCTTCGCGCTGGCCTCGCTCGGCTTGTCGGCGGGGCGGCGGGCCGGCGTGGTGCGGGCCCTGGCCGAGGCCCGGCGCCGCGGCGGACTGTCGCGGGCCGACGCGGACGCGCTGTCCGGGCTCGGCATCGATCTGTCGCAGATCGTGTTCCGGGTCGAGGAGGCGCACGGGCAGGGGGCGCTGGGAGGCGTCCGGCGGCGCGGATCCGGGCGGCGGCCGTTCAGTCGCGGCGCCAAGGAACTGCTGGCCGATTCCCTGCGTGTCGCCCTGGGCCACCGTGACCGCCACATCGGCGACGAGCACCTCCTGCTCGCCCTCGCCTCCCGTCCGGGCGTGCCCGCCGAGGTCCTCGCCGACCACGGCGTGAGCCTCGAGTCGCTGACCCGGGTGCTGTACGGCGACGGCGAGGCGAAGGCGAGCTGACCGCCCGGCCTCTGTCCTCCGGCTGCCCTCCGGCTGTGCTCAGGCCTCGGGGCGCCGCAGTATCACCCCGATGTGCGCCGCCGCCGTCGACAGGTGGCGGCGGGTGTCGCGGAGCTGCTCGCGGGTGACGCCGTGGTCCCGGGCCGCGTCCCGGATGTCGTCCCGGAACCGGTCGAGCAGGCGGTCCAGGTCGCGGGCCGGGTCGCCGGTGGAGTCCTCGTGGGCCCAGGCCGGTTCGTAGTCGGCGGGGAAGTCCTCCGGGGTGTCGGAGTACTCCGGGGCGGCCTTCCCCGTGCCGGCACCGGTCTCCGCGGCGCCGGTCTCGGTGTCCGTGCGCCCGAAGCCGAAGTCCTTGCCGAATTCCTTGCCGAACTCTCCGACCTCCTTGGTGAGTTCGGAGAGGCCCTCGCGGACCCCCGTCGGCCAGTCCCCCCGCGCGAAGTGGTCCTGGACGTGCTCCTGGACGCGCCGGGCGATGCGCTGCACCTCCTCCTGGGCCTGGGCCCGCGCCCTCGTCTGCGCCTCCTGGGCCTGGCGGCGGGCTCGCTGGGCCTCCTCGCGGGCCCGGCGGCTCTCGTCCTTGGCGCGGCGTGCCTGCTCCTTCCACTCCTGCTTGACCCGGCGCATCTCCTCCTTGGCGACGCGCCAGGCCTCCTTGTCGGCCGGCGGCCCGCCGTACTCCCCGAAGGGGCCGCGGTCCCCGGCGCCCGCCTTGCCGCCCCGCCGGGCCTCGGAGGCCGCCGCTCGCATCTCGCGCCGCAGATCGCCCGCCGCGCCGCGCACGTCGGCCTGTATCTCGGCGGCGAGTTCGGCGACCGATTCGCGGATCTCCAGCTCCAGGTCGGCCAGCTCGCCGCCGCGGCCGGCCAGTTCGGTGCGGCCGGCGTCCGTGATGGCGTACACCTTGCGGCCGCCCTCCGTGGTGTGGGTGACCAGGCCCTCGGCCTCCAGCTTGGCCAGCCGGGGGTAGACGGTGCCCGCCGACGGTGCGTACAGCCCCTGGAAGCGTTCCTCGAGGAGCCGGATCACTTCGTAGCCGTGGCGCGGGGCCTCGTCGAGCAGCTTCAGCAGGTAGAGACGGAGGCGGCCGTGAGCGAAGACGGGGGGCATGTCAGAGCACCTTCTTTTCGGTCGTGCCGTCGGCCGGGGCGCTGCTGCCTGCCTGGCGGCCGCCCTGACCGGAAACGGAATTGTCCCCCGAGTCGTGCTGTGGTCCGGCCGGCGGGGCGTCCTCCTCGTCGTCCCTGGGCGGACGGCGGAGCAGGGCGATCGAGCCGGAGACCGTCGTGGCCCTGAGCTTCCCGGTGCCCGCGCCGAGCCGTCCGGTGACCTTGTGGGCGCCCCACTGGCCGTGCACCCGGAGGCCGTCGAAGGCGTTGGAGATGCTTCCGCTCGCGGTGTTCGCCTCGACCTCGGCGTCCGCGGGGTGCGGGAGCCGGATGGCGATCTCACCGGAGACGCTGGTCAGTCTGACGTCGGTCGGCCCGTCGGGGTCGAGGTCGACGATCATCGAGCCGCTGACCGACTCGGCCCGCACGGAGGAGCCCGAGGCCTCCACCACGGTCAGATCCCCGGAGACGGAGTGGTACCGCAGGTCGCCCGTGACGGCCTGTGCTTCCAGGTTGCCGGACACCGTTTCCGCGCGCACCGGGCCGGAGAGGGCGACGAGCGTGGTGTCGCCGGTGACGCCCTTGACCACCGAGGGCCCCCGGAGTCCGGAGACGACGGCCCCGGCGCCGATCACGCCGACCTCCACCCGGGTGTCCGCCGGGACCGCTAGCGAGACGACCGCGCTGCGCCGCCAGCCCTTGCGGTCCAGCCACTTCAGGAAGCCCTTCCAGGGCAGGTCCTCGTAGGCCACCGTGAGGGTGCCGTCCTGCTGGGTGACCACCAGGGGCGGGCCCTCGACGTCCGTGACCTCGAGGCGGGCGGAACCTTCGTCCGTACCCACGACGTTCACGGTTCCGTTGACGATGCGTACGTGCAGATCGCGGACGGGAGTGTCGAAGGTGAGCTTGGTGGGCTCGGCGACGGACCACTCGGACATGGGTGTGACCTCCTCGCAAGGACGCGACACGCCATATCGCGTCTTCTGGGAAACACGATATGTCGTGGCGGTCGGAAGTCAAGACACCCGTTGGAGGACATGACCGGGCATGACCGGGCATGACTGACACCGGGCCGCGTTCTCGGCGGCCCGGTGCCGGGGAAGGGGAAGAGGAAGGGGAAGGGGAAGCGGCTGCTCCGCGCCTACGCGTCCAGCGCCTGTGTGTCCAGCGGCTGCGCGTCCAGCGCCCGCGCGCTCACTCGTCGTCCTCGTCGTCCAGGCGGGCGAGCCACGTCGCAAGTCGCTCCACCGGGACCTCGAAGTCGGGGTTCAGATCGACGAACGTGCGCAGCTGCTCGGCGAGCCACTCGAAGGTGACCTCTTCCTCGCCGCGCCGCTTCTCCAGTTCCTCGATGCCTCGGTCGGTGAAGTACATGGCTGGTGCTCCGTGGTGAGTACAGGGTCCGTGGTGAGTACAGGGGTAGGGCCGCTCCCGCGCGGGAAGAACCCTCTCCCTGTGGCAAGAAGAGGCGTCCGCTTCCCGCCCGGGAAGCCACGACAGGACAGGAAAAGAATAGGCGCAGGGAGCGCCGCGCCCACGGGCCGTCGGCCTCCCGCGCGAACGGGGGAATCGCATGGGGCACGAAGTGACGCGGGTGGCGCGGATCGAACTGCCGGACGGTACACCGGTGTGGGCCCGGATATCCGGGGCCGAGGAGCTGACCGTGCCGTCGGGAGAGCTGTCGTTCACGGACACCGGGTTCGCCGAACGGGTGGAGGCGAGCGTGGAGAGCCTGCACTCGCTCGTCACCGGTGTCGCCCGCTCGCTGGCCGGACCGCTGCGCGCGGTGCGTCCGGACGAGGTGAGCGTGGAGTTCGGGATCGAGCTGACCGCGAAGGCCGGGAAGGTCGTCGGGCTGCTGGCGGACGGGGAGGCCAAGGCCGGCATCACGGTGACCCTGACCTGGAACGGCTCAGGCCCACCTGACCCGGCGGCTTGCGGGTCCGCCGCGGACCCGTCCTCCTCGGCACCGGACCGGGACGAACCCGAGGGCACCGTTTCGCCGGCCGCCCCCCGTGCGCCCCGGGACGGAGCACCGCCCGGCAGCGGCGGCGCCACCCGTGCGGGGGCGTCCACCGGCGCCACGGCGCACGGGGGCGCCCCGGGCGCCCACGGTGGTGGCGGGGCATGACCGACGGATACGACGGGGGCGCACCGGGCGGTTTCCATGCCGCCCACCATGCGCTCCGTGAACTCGTCATGGCGGCGACCGTGCGCATTCATCGCACAGGTGTCGGGTATGCCCTGGACGAACCCGGCAGCTTCCTCGGCAGTGGATTCTTCATCGCCCCGAACTGGGTTCTGACCTGCGCACACGTGGTGAACGGCGGGGAGGGGGACGACGTGGCGGTGGTCTACCAGACCGGCCCGGGCGAAGGCCCGTCCGCCGTCCCCGGCCAGGTGGCGGCCACCCTCCCGGAGCACGTCGAACGCCGGCTGCCCGGCAGCTGGCCGGCCCCCGACCTGGCCCTCGTCCGGCTCCGCGAACCCGTCGACCACGACTGCGTGTACGTCTCCGAGCGGCCCGCCGCGCACTACGGCGAGGGCCGGGTGTTCTACGCGGGCTGGACGGTGACCGGCGGACAGCTGCAGATCCTGGACGGGTTCCTCTCCGTGCAGGGGACCATCGGCGGCTGGTCGGCGGGGGTGCAGATGCGGCTCGGGCACAACGACCTGCCGCCGGGCGTCTCGGGCGGCCCCGTCGTCGACCCGGTGCGCGGCGAGGTCGTCGGCGTGCTGAAGTCGCGTGCCGATCACGGGGCCGGGGGCACCTCCACCGGGATCGAACGCCTGCGGACGTTACAGGTGCCGGCGGGCGCGGTCCGGACCGAGCACGACGACGTCTACCAGACGGTCTTCCACGCCCACGACCGCTACCACCGCGACCGGCAGCAGCCCTCGGAGTCCCGGCGCCCCACCTGGGCCGACCTTCAGGCGGAGCTCGGCGCCCGCCCGGGCCGGACCCTCGGTCCCGACGAACGCGGCGAGCTGCTCGGCCGGCTCGCCGAGCTGCCGCCGCCGGCCACCACCCGCTGCCTGCTCGACATCCTCGACTCCCTGCCGAACTTCCAGCTGCCCACCCTGGTGCCGGCTCCCCGCGGCTGGCGGGACGGGCTGGGCGTGCTGTACGAGAACGCCCGGCAGGACGGGGCGCTGAAGCTCGTGCTCGACTACGCGATGCAGGTGATGGCGGCCGAGCGCCCGGCCACGCCCAGCCTGCTGGACGCCGAACAGGCCCTGTGGGAGTGGGTGAAGCAGACGTCGACGGGCCTCGACAGCGGCTACCGCAGCGGTCTGGCCCGGCGGCGCGCGCAGTGGCTGGGGCTGCGCCGCCGCCCCCACGCCGTCCCGGCGGGCCCGCCGGTCCCGGCCCCCGGCGCCCCGTCGCCGCTGCCGGGGGAGCCGCCTGGCGAGCGGCCGGGTGACGCCGGTCCCCGGCTGTCCGTGCTGCTCGAAGTACTGCCCCGGGGCTGGGAGCCCGGGCGCTGCGACTGGTCGGTCTCGGTGGCCGGCCCGGACGGCGACGTGACCCGTCTGCACGAGGCCGAGCGCACCCCGCTGGAGGAGCTGCCGGCCGAGCTGGCCCCGCCGCTCGCCGAGGCCTTCCGCCAGTGCGACGAGCCCGGACGGCCGGCGGCGCTGCACGCGGCCCTGCCGCACCTGCTGCTCGGCCTGGCCGTGGACGACTGGCGGCTGCGGCCGGACGGCCCCCCGCTGGGCGCCGAGCGGCCGGTCGTCGTGCGCTGTTCGGACCGCGACCAGCTGCCGGGCGACGGCGGGTACGCGCTGTCCGGCGCCGAGTGGGGCGGTTACCGGGACGAGGGCGGCCAGGGCGGCGAGAACGGCGAGGCCGACCAGGGCGCCGGGGACGCCAAGGATCTGGAACGCCGGGACCGCTGGCGCCGGCTGCACGCCGACGACGCCCAGACCGAGGTGCTGGACTGCGATGACGGGGTGCGCGGGCCGGTGCCCACCGTCGTGGAACTGCGCCGTCTGCCGCCCCGTACGGTCCCGGTGCTGTGCCGCTACGGCGACCGGCGCTACGAGGACGACTCCGCCGCGCTCGGCCGGATCCTGCACGCCGGCTTCGGGGTGGTCCTGTGGCGCCGCCGGCGGGGCCAGCCGGACGCCGTGTGCGGGGAGTTCCACCGGGGGACCAGGCAGGTCGTCGGCGACGGGGCGGGTGCCGCGTTCCTCCCCGACCTGGTGCACGGGCTGCGGGTGAAGCGGCACGCGGGCCTCACGGAGGCCTACTGGGCCGACGGAATCGCACTCCTGTACGACGACCCGCACCGGCCGCTGCCCGGCGCCGGAGATCTGCTGGAGGCCCCCTGATGCGGCCCGCCCCGAGCACCCCTCGGCCTCTTACCAGCCTTACCGCGGATCGATACCGTGATGCACGTTCGACGGCTGCCCTGGCGGACGAGTGACGACGAGGACCGGACCATGACCGAATCCAGTGAGTGGCTCATCTACCGAGGCGCCGGAGAACCCCACGACGGAATGAGCCGGCTGCCCCCGCCCCCGCCCTGGCGGGACTTCGCCGGCCGGGACGCCGAGGGCGACGGCGACGGCTCCCGGGACCGCAGGCTGGGCGCCCACCGCCACCTCGCGGAACTCCACCGGCCCGGCGCCGAGGAACTGGAGATGATCAACGCGGCGCTCTATCTGCGCCGCCCCCTGCTCGTCACCGGCAGCCCCGGCGCGGGCAAGAGCACGCTGGCCCACTCGGTCGCCTACGAGCTGGGCCTGGGCGACGTCCTGCGCTGGTCCATCGTCAGCCGCTCCACCCTCCAGGACGGTCTGTACCACTACGACGCCATCGCCCGGCTCCAGGACGTCCAGATCGCCGCCCAGGGCGGCTACGGAGCCGCGGCGGGCAGCCCCGGAGCCGTCGAGGCCATCGGCAGCTACATCCGGCTCGGTCCGCTCGGCACCGCCCTGCTGCCCTCCGCCACACCGCGCGTGCTGCTCATCGACGAACTCGACAAGAGCGACATCGACCTGCCCAACGACCTGCTGAACGTCCTCGAGGAGGGCGAGTTCGAGATCCCAGAGCTGCAGCGCATCGCCGACCGGCTGCCGGACGGCGAGGCCGAGGTGCTCACCGCCGACGGCACCAAGGTCCGCGTCCGCGACGGCCGGGTCCGCTGCGGAGCCTTCCCGTTCGTCGTCCTCACCAGCAACGGCGAGCGGGACTTCCCCGCACCGCTGATGCGCCGCTGCATCCACCTGGAACTGGGCCGCCCCGACCACAACCGGCTCGCCACCTTCGTACGCGCCCACCTCGGCGACGAGGCCGCCCGCGCGGGCGACGACCTGATCACCCGCTTCCTGGAGCGCTCCCGCAGCGAACTCCTCGCCGCCGACCAGCTGCTGAACGCCATCTACCTCACCGACGCGGCCGCCCAGCCCAGCCGCGACCGACTCGCCGACCTGCTCATCCAGCGACTCGACCGACCGAGGTGAGGCGCTGATGCCCGAGGCGCACCGCTCCGGTGATCCGATCGCCGAACTCGTCGCACGACTGCGGCAGGCCGGCCTCGATCCGGATGCCGAGGCGCTGAGCGACGCCCTCTGGCTGGCCCACTGGGCGCGCCCGCCGGGGGCACCGGACCCGGACGGGGAACCGCGGCCCGGCGCGGAGGGCACCTCCGGTCACCAGGGGGAGCCCGCGCCCGTCCCTCCCCCGGTGCCGCCGGACCAGGACACCCCGCCGGCCGAACCGCCCGCGCCACCGGTGTACGAGGTCCGGGCCGACGGAAGCGTGCCCCTGTACCCGCCGACGCGCGGCGGACCCCGGCGCACGCGCGCGTCCGGCCCCGCGTCGGCCCTGCCGGTCGGGGTGCCCGTCGCCCCCGCCCTGCCCGCGCCCCTCGAACTCCAGCGTGCCCTGCGGCCCCTCCAGGGCTACCGCAGCGCCGCGCCGCCGCTGCGCAAGGAGCTGGACGAGACCGCGACGGCCGACCTCAGCGCCCGGGCCGGGGGTCTGGTGATGCCCGTGCACCGGGCCGTGACCCGCGGCGACACCCGGCTCCAGCTGGTGCTGGACGCCTCGCCGTCGATGCGGGTGTGGGACCGCATGTTCGCCGAGCTCGAGCAGGTCTTCGCCCAGCTGGGAGCCTTCGGGGACGTCCAGGTCAGCCATCTGCACGAGGGGCCGGACGGCGCGCCGGCGGTCAGCCGCAGTCCGGACGCGCACGCGGCCCCGCTGCACGCGGCGGACCGGCTCAGCGACCCCACGGGCCGGCGGATCACGCTCTTGGTGAGCGACTGCGCCGGTCCCCTGTGGCGCAGCGGCCGGGCCCACCGGCTGCTGCACCACCTGGCCCGGCAGGCCCCGGCCGCGGTGCTCCAGCCGCTTCCGCAGCGCCTGTGGAACCGCACCCGGCTGCCGGTGACGTACGGCGAACTCACCCGCGGCGCGATCCCGGGCGGTGCCGCCGCGCTGCGGGTGCGCGCCCCGGCCGGCACACCGGTGGAGCCGCGCGGCGGCGGCCTGCCCGTCCCCGTGCTGCCCCCCGAACCGGTCGCCCTCGGCGTGTGGGCCCGTCTGCTGTCCGGGGCCGGTGCCGCGCCGGTCGACGGCGCCGTGGGCTGGGTGCGCGCCGACCAGCCGCCCGCGCCGGTCGCGGGCCCCGCCGGGCAGCGCTCCTGGGTGCAGCGCCTCGGCCGGTTCCGGTCCACCGCCTCCCCGGCCGCCGGACGGCTCGCCGTCTGCCTGGCGGCCGCCCCGCTCTGCCTGCCGGTGATGCAGCTCGTCCAGCGGACCATGCTCCCGGACTCCGGCCCGTCCGAGCTGGCCGAGGTGCTGCTCAGCGGTCTCCTCACGCGCGCGGGCGACAGTCACGGCGACGACGGCGCCCAGTGGTACGAGATGGAGCCCGACGTGCAGGAGGCCCTGCTGTCGACGCTCGGCAGGGACGAGGCGGTGCTGGTCCTCAAGCACTGCTCGCAGTACATCGAACAGCGCTACGGCAAGGGCGGCGCCAACTTCCCCGCCCTCGCCCTGGCCCAGCTCGGCAACGGCGGCGCGGGGCGGCCGTACGCGCCCGGCGGCTCCTACCCGGGCGACAACGGCGACGCGACACTCGTACCGCAGCCCTTCGCGGAGGTCGCCGTGCGGGTGCTGGAGCGGTTCATGCCGCTGCCCGAACAGTTCGCCGCCTACGGCGGCCGTACGACGCCCGGCCCGGCCGGCCCCCGTCCGGCGCACCGGGCGGTCACCCGGGCCCGCTCGCTGGTCGCGCGGTTCGACGACGAGGGCATGGTGCAGGACCTCATCGACGCCGTGCAGCTGCTGCGCGGCGCGACCGAGCACGAACGGCCCGCCGGCTCCGACCCCGAACTGTGGGCGGAGTACGCGCACGGCACGCTGCGGCTGTGGGAGGTGCAGGGCGGTGCCGAACTGCTGCGGGAGGCCGAGCAGGCCGCGGAGCGGGCCGTCGCGCATCCGCACGCGCTGCGCGAACGGGCCGTCCTCGCGCGCGTGCTGCACGCCGCCGCCGTCGACCGCAGACGGCACGGGGACCACCGCGGCGCGCTGGACCTGCTCCGCCGCGCCGACCGCGAGTACGCGGTGGCCTGCGCGGCGCCCGACCTGGGGCAGGACGAGGCGCTGAAGCTCACCCTGGAGCGGGTCCGCGCTCTGGAGACGCAGTGGCGCCTGGGCGGCGACAGCGCGCTGCTCCAGGGTGCCGTCGGCATGCTGGAGGCGTTCGCCGACGCCTGGCCGGACCGCCGTCGGCGCCCGCCCGAACTGCCCCTCGCCCACGGCCGCGTCCTGCTCCGGCTGGCCGACGCCACGGCCGACCCCGAACAGGCCCGCGGCCACGCCGGGCAGGCCGCCCGGTCGCTGCGGGACGCCCTGGAGACCGCCGCCGAGGCCGGGACCGAACCGGCGCCCCGTGAGCAGGTGCGCATCCGGCTCGACCTGGTCGACGCGCTGCTGGCCGCGGGGGACTCGCTGGACGAGGCACAGGACCGGGTCGACGAGGCCCTGCGGCTCACCCGCGAACGGGCGCTGCGCTCGGAACTGCTGGTGCGCTCGGGGCGGATCGGCGTGGCACGGCACGGCGAATCGGGCGACCCGCGCGACCTGCGGGTGGCCGCCGAACGGTTCGAGGAGGCCGCCCGGATGATGCCGCGGGACGCGCCCGCCCACGCGGAGGTCCTCGCCGAGTGGGGCGGGACGCTGCTGCGGCTCGCCGGCCTGGAGACCGGCGCCCGGGCGCCCGGCCCGCTCTCCCAGGCCATCCGGGTGCTGCGCGAGTGCCGTACGGAGACACCGCCCGGTGACTCCCGGCTCGCCGGCCGGCTGCTGTCGCTGGGCCGGGCGCTGATGACCCGCTACGGCACCCGCGGCGACCCGGTCGACCTGCGCGAGGCGGAGCACCTGCTCGGGCTGGCGGCGGCCGAGGCGGACGACGCGCTGTCGGCCGCGCGGTGTCTGCTGGCGCTCGGGCAGGCCCACTTCGAGGCCTACCGCAGTCTCGGCCGGCCCACCCGGCTGGACGCGGCGGTGGACGTGTTCCGGGACGCCGCCCAGTCCGCGGGGGACGCCGAGGAGGAGGCCGAGACCGAGCGGCGACGGCTGGCGGCCGTGGAGTTGCGCGCTCAGGCACACCACTGGCGGGGTAGGACCTATGAGGCGGCCGCCCGCCCGCGTGCCGCCCGCGAGGCCTACCGGACGGCGCGCTCGGAGTGGCGGCGGATGCCGGAGGACGCCGTCGGCAGGGGCGGGCCCACCGCCGAGGACACGGCACGCAGGCTGGCGGAGCTGGAATGACGACGAAGGCCGGGGAAGACCCGGGGAGGAGGGGGAGACCATGAGCGTGAAGCCGGAGGGGCTGGCGGGAGCGGTGGGCGAGCCGCTGCCGGACGTACTGGCCATGAGCCTGGCCGAGTTGAGGACCGTCCGGCACGCCGTGCTGCGCGAGGTGCTCGAGGACCTGCGTGAACGGGCCGCCCAGCCCGGCGAGATGCTGTGGGGGTTCGGCAGCTCGTTCTGACCGGGAACGCGCCGGGACCGGACCGGATCGGGAACAGGACGGGAACAGGACGGGGACCGGACCGGGAACAGGACGGGGACCGGACGGTACGACCGTCTCGGCGGCCTCCACGGACGCCGGCGCACCGGCGGGCGCGGACGCCCGGCGGGTCGCACGGCGACGCGGACGCGCGGCGGGCACGGCTCCGGGGACCGGACCGAAACGGGAACGGGAACGGGACAGGGAACGCGCCAGGAGACGGGCACGGGGACGCGACAGGGGACGGGATCCGGTCAAATCCCTTGGTCGCCAGGCAGGTTCAGTTTGCCCGTGGTCCGCTCGGGAATGCGGCGAGTGGACGTCCGAGCATGGGGGTGGCGGAGTGTCGTACGGCGTTGCTCCCGCTGCCCCGTTCCCCTTCCGGCAGTTCATCGTGAAGATGCACGGCCGGTGCAACCTCGCCTGCCGCTACTGCTACCTCTACGAGGGACCCGACCGAACCTGGCGCGACCGCCCCCGGGCCGCCTCCCCCGCCGTACTGGACCGCACCGCGACCCGTATCGCCGAGCACGCGGACGCGCACGGCCTGACGGCGTTCGCCCTCGTCCTGCACGGCGGCGAGCCCCTCATGGCCGGCGCCGCCGCCCTGGCCCGCTTCACCGGCCTGGTCCGCGACCGCGTCCGGCCCGGCACATCCGTCCACCCGGTCGTGCAGACCAACGCCACCCTCCTCACCGAGCGGCGCCTCGCCGTGCTGGCCGCCGCCGGCATCCGGGTCGGCATCAGCCTCGACGGCGGCCTGCCCGGCCACAACGCCCAGCGCGTCGACCACGCCGGGCGCCCGTCCTGGCCCGCCGCCTCGCGCGGCGCGCGACTGCTCGCCGACCGCTTCGCCGGCTCCTACGCCGGCGTCCTCACGGTCGTGGACCCGACGCTGGACCCGGTCGAGACCTACGAGTCACTGCTCGCCCTGCGTCCCCCGGCGCTCGACCTGCTGCTGCCGCACGGCAACTGGTCGGCCCCGCCGGCGCACCTCGGCGCGGAACGCCACGGCCGGTGGCTGTGCGCCGTCTTCGACCGCTGGTGGGACGCGGGACGGCGGGAGACCAGGGTGCGCCTCTTCGAGGCGTGCATCGCCCTGCTGCTCGGCCTGCCCGCCGCCACCGAGTCCCTCGGCCTCGCGCCGTTCGAATCGGTGGTCGTCGAGACGGACGGGTCGATCGAGCAGGTCGACTCCCTGAAGTCCTGCTACGAGGGCGCGGCCGAGACCGGCCTCGACGTCTTCCGGCACGGCTTCGACGAGGTGCTGCGCCATCCGGCGGTGGCGGCCCGGCAGACCGGCGAGGACGCGCTGGCCGCCGGGTGCCGTGCCTGCCCGCTGCTCCAGGTGTGCGGCGGCGGTCAGTACGCCCACCGCTACCGGGCCGGACACGGCTTCGCCAACCCCTCCGTGTACTGCGCGGACCTGCAGCACTTCATCCGGCACGTGGCGCGACGGCTCACCGAGGACGCGGCAGCCGTACCGGCCGGCTCCTCGGCCGAAGGAGGCACCTCGTGATCTTCCCGTCGCTGCCTGACCACGCCCTCACCGAACTGGGCCGTACCGGCGGCGGTCCCGAGACCCTCGCCCTCCTGACCCGCGACCAGGACACCCGGCGCCTGCTGCTGCTGCGCGCGGTCCTCGACGGGACGGACCGGTCGCCGGCCTGCCCCCCGGGCCCGCGGCGGCGGCTGCGCGAGGACTGGGCGCTGCTGGAGGAGGCGGAGGGCGCGACGGCCGGCCCCGGCGGACGGAGCGCGGCGACCGCCGGCACCGCCGTCCGCACCGGCCTCCTGCACCCCCTCCTCGGCCCCTGGGCCCAGCGCGTCCTGCGCGGCCTCGGCGCCACCGACGGCGCCGGCCCTGAGCGGCGGCGCGACCTGACCGCCGGCCTGGACCACTTCAGCGCCGTGACGGCGGCGATCGCGGCCCGCGCCGGCCTGCCCTTCGCCGTACGCCTCACCGCCCACGCCGGAACACTGGTCCTGCCGTCCGTCGGAGCGCTGCGCACGGACGGTCCGGGGCCGGTGCCGGTCGACGCCGTCCACCGCGGTGGCCGGCTGACCCTGCGCCGCCCGGGCGCCGCCGATGTCGTCGTCCACCTCGAGGACGGCGTCGGCGCCTGGTCCGGCTCCCGCGCCTGGACCTCCGCGTACGCGCTGCCCGGTCCGCTGCCCGACGCCGCCCCCGTCCCGCTGGACGACCTCGACCCGTACCGCACCGTGCACGGCGGACCGCACTACCACGGCCTGAGCGGCCCGGTCGTCCTCGACGACGCCGAACGCAAGCGCTGGCTCCAGGCCTGGTCGGGCACGGCCACGGCGCTGCGGCTCGGCGGCGCGGGCCGGCTCTCCGAGGCGGCGGCCCTGCTGCGCTGCCTGGTGCCGCTCGCGGTGCCCGGAGAACCGGCCGGGGGCCGCGCCCACGGCTCGTGCAGCGCCACCCGGCGGGAGGCCTTCGGAGCCGTGCTCAGCAGCACGCCGCCGGACGCCACCGCGTGCGCCGCCACCCTGGTGCACGAACTCCAGCACGCCAAACTGGCTGTCCTCAGCGACATGGTGACTCTGCATCACGCCGACGGCCGGGCCCGGTACTTCGCGCCCTGGCGCCCCGAGCCCCGGCCGTACGACGGCCTGCTGCAGGGCGCCTACGCACATCTCGCCCTCGCCGACTACCACCAGCACCGCGCGCTCGGCGAAGGGGACCCCGCGCGGCGCGACACGGCATGGGGCCAGTTCGCCCGCTACCACGAGCAGGTGGCGGCGGCCCTCCCGGCACTCGTCGGATCGGACGATCTCACCGTGCGGGGACGGCGGTTCGTCGAGGTCATGGTCGACACGCACGAGCGGATGGGTGACATCACCGTCCCCCGGGCCCATGCCGTCCGGGCCCGCGAGTACGTCCGGGCCGCCCGCCGGCTGTGGGTGCAGCGCCATGCGGTGGATGTACGCCACTCGCATGAGTGAACCGCGTGTCGACGTCCGGAACGTTGCGCCCGAAGGTGGAGATCGTTGCGCTGGCGGGAAAGGATGCGGTCCACGAGCATCGGCGCGGGCGCGGTCGCGCGCCTTCCCGGGCCCGTGCACAGCTTCTAAAATCGCGAGCGGGAGGCCGCTGCATGTCTGGAACTCGTAGGCCGGCCGGGTCAGCCGGGAGGGGGACCGCGAAGCAGACCGTCACGATCAGCTTCGCCGGGTTCAACCGGGCCTGGGCGGCCTGGATCGGGGACCGCCTGGAGCGGCGCGGCCTGCGGGTGGTGTACCTGCGCTGGGACGCGCCTCCCGAAGTCCCGCTGGTGGACCTGCTGCGCGACCTGGGCCTGGCCGAGGGCCGCATCCTCATCCTGGTCAGCGAGTGGTACTTCAAACTGGGCCCGCGCACCTTCGAGGAGTGGAACGCGGCACTGCGCGAGGTCGTGGCGCCGGACCCCTCGCGCTTCGCGGCCGTCTCGGTGACCACCGCCCCGACCCCCACCGCCACCGCCGTCCTCGCGCCCGTCGACCTCGTGAACACCGGCCCCGACGAGGCCGAACGGCGTGTCCTGGAGCGGCTCGACCTGCCGGACGAACCGCTGCCCGAGGCCGCCGGCAGCCGGACCGGACCGCGCTTCCCCTCGGCCATGCCCGAGGTGTGGGGCGGCGTACCGCGCCGCAACACCCGCTTCACCGGCCGCGAGCTGTTGCTGAACGACGCCTACCACCTGCTGAACGGCAGCGAGCCCGGCGCGGGCGTGCTCACCTTCCACGGCATGTCCGGGGTGGGCAAGACACAGCTCGCCGCCGAGTACGTCTACCGGTTCAGCTCCGAGTACGACGTGGTGTGGTGGATCAACGCCGAGAAACGGGTGACCTACCGCCGCCTGCTCGCCGAACTCGCCCCGAAGCTCGGCCTGTCGACCGGCCCCGAGTACGGCGAGCGGCTGCGCGCGGTGCGCGACGCGCTGCGCCGGGGCGAGCCGTTCTCCCGCTGGCTGCTGGTCCTCGACGGCGCCGACGAGCCCGACCAGATCTGGGACCTGGTCCCCAGCGGCCCCGGGCACGTGCTCATCACCTCCCGGAACCCGCAGTGGAGCGAGCACAACAGCCGGCTGCTGCAGATCCCGGTCTACGCGCGTGACGAGTCGGTGGCCTTCATCCGGCGCCGCGCCCCACGCCTGTCCGAGGCGGACGCCGACCAGCTGGCCGAGGCCCTGGAGGACCTGCCGCTGCTGCTGGACCAGACGGCCGGCTGGCTCAACGACTCCGACCTCTCCGTCGAGGACTACATCGCCCTGCTGGAGGGCGGCATCGACCAGGACGTGGTCCGGGTCTCCGCGGACTTCCCGGTCGCCTTCCAGACGGCCTGGTCGATACTGCTGAACAAACTCCGCGAGACCGTCCCGGAATCCGTCGACCTGCTGCGCCTGTGCACCTTCTTCGCGCCCGGCTTCATCCCCGTACGGCTGCTCAAGGAGATGCCGCTGGACGACGTCCCCGAACAGCTGACCGGGCTGCTCGAGGACCCGCTGCTGTGGAACCGGGCGATCAACCAGCTGCGCCAGTACTCCGTGGTGCGCCTGGAGTCCCACGACGCCGGCGGCGACTCCGGCGCGTCCCCCGGCGAGTCGCTGTACCTGCACCGCATGGTCCACCAGATCGTGCGCAACGACATGCCGGAGGCGGACCGCCGGGAGTTCATCGACGTCGTACGGCGCGCCCTCGCGGCGGCCGACCCCGGCCGCGCCACGGACACCCGCCTGTGGGACACGTACGCGGAGATCGTGCCGCACCTGAAGTTCGCGGACGTGCTCAACAGCAGGGAACGCAGGGTGCAGACCCTGGTCCTGAACTGCCTGCGCTACATGTACTTCGCCGGCGAGTACACCTCGGGCGTCAGACTCGGCGAGCGCGCCCTGCTGGCCTGGCGGTCCTCGCTCGGCGAGTTCCACCCGAGGGTGTTCGACCTGATCTACCAGTACGCCAACCTGCTGCGCGCCACCGGCGACTACGAGCGCAGCGAGCCCCTCGAACGGGCGGCGATGAACCACCTGCGCGCGGAGCGCGGCGAACGGGACCTGGACCATCTGCGGGCGGCCAACGGCGTCGGCGCCAACCTGTGGGGCCTGGGCCGGTACCAGGAGGCACTCGAGCACTACCAGTGGCTGTACCCGACCTACCGCGACCTCCTGGGCGAGGAGGACTCCCGCACCCTCAACGCATTGAACAACCTGGGCTTCACCCACCGGCTGCTCGGCCACTACCGGCAGGCCCTCGACCTCGACAAGACGACCCTGGAGATGCGCCGCCGCCTGCTGAAGGCACGGCACCCCTGGGCGCTCTTCTCGGAGGCCTCCTACGCCATCGGCCTCAGACTGCTGGGCCGTTACAACGAGGCCGAGTCCATCCAGGCGAAGAACGTCCGCGAGTGCCGCCTCGTCATGGGCACCGACAATCCGCAGACGCTGCGGGCCGAGCACAACCTGGCGCTGTGCCGGCTGCGGGGCGGTGACCGGACGGGCGCCGGCGCGCTGCTGACCCGGGTGCTGGAACGCTACGAGCGCACGGTGGGCGACCGGCACGCGCAGACCCTGGCCGCGGCCGTCAGCCAGAGCTGCTTCGCCCGCGAGCACGGCGACATCGACCAGGCCCGGGAGACGAGCGAGTCCCTCCTGACCCGCTACGAGCAACTGCTCACCGAGGGGCACCCGTTCATCGCCGGAGTCCGCGCCAACCACGCCCTGATCCTGCGCAGCGTCGGCGAACGCGACCACGCCCACGTGCTGGTCGAGCAGGCGCTGGCCGACATGACCGCGGCGGTGGGGGAGAACCACCCCTACACCCTGGGCTGCGCCGTCAACGCCTCGGCCCTGCGCAACCTGGTGGGTGACACCGAGGGCGCCGCCAGGCTCAGCCGGGACACCATCACCCGGGCGACGGAGTCCCTGGGCCGCACCCACCCCCTCACCCTGTCCGCCCGGGTGGCGCACGCGGCCGACCTGCGCGGTCTGCGGGACGCCCAGCGGGCCGAGAAGGTCGAGCAGGAGGCGCTGTCCGACCTGGAGGCCACGCTCGGCAAGCAGCACGTCCACACCATTTCGGCCCGCTCCCGCAACCGGCCGTACTGGGACTTCGAGCCCCAGGCGACCTGACGGGAACGGCCGGGACGGGAACGGCCGAAGGGCCTGGCCCCGGAGAGATCCGGGGCCAGGCCCTTCGGCGGTGTCACCGACGACTACGCGTCGAACACCTCACGCACCAGCTGCTCCTGCTCGGCCTGGTGCCGCTTCGCGGAACCCACCGCCGGGGAGGAGGAGTGCGGGCGCGAGATCCGGCGCAGGCGCTCGCCCGCCGGGATGTCCGCGCCGACCGCCAGGTCCAGGTGGTCGATCAGGTTGAGGGCGATGAACGGCCAGGCACCCTGGTTCGCCGGCTCCTCCTGCACCCACAGGTACTTCTCGGCGTTCGGGTACTTGTTGACCTCCGCCTGGACCTCCGCACCCGGCAGCGGGTACAGACGCTCGAGGCGGATGATCGCCGTCTCCGTGTCGCCGCGCTTCTGCCGCTCGGCATCGAGGTCGTAGTAGACCTTGCCCGCGCAGAAGACGACCTTCCGCACGGCCGCCGGGTCGACGGACGCGTCGCCGATGACCGGGCGGAACTGGCCGTTGGTGAACTCCTCCGCCTTCGAGGCCGCGGCCTTCAGGCGCAGCATCGACTTCGGCGTGAAGACGACCAGCGGCTTGTGGTGCGGGTTGTGCACCTGCCACCGCAGGAGGTGGAAGTAGTTCGACGGGAGCGTGGGCATCGCGACCGTCATGTTGTTCTGGGCGCAGATCTGGAGGAACCGCTCCGGGCGGGCCGAGGAGTGGTCCGGGCCCTGGCCCTCGTAGCCGTGGGGGAGGAGGAGCACTACGCCGCTCGTCTGGCCCCACTTCTGCTCCGCGGACGAGATGAACTCGTCCACGACCGTCTGCGCGCCGTTGACGAAGTCACCGAACTGCGCCTCCCACATGACCAGCGCGTCGGGGCGGGCGAGCGAGTAGCCGTACTCGAAGCCCATCGCCGCGTACTCGGAGAGCAGCGAGTTGTAGACGTTCAGCCGGGCCTGGTCCTCGGAGAGGTACAGCAGCGGGGTGAAGTCCTCGCCCGTCTCGCGGTCGATGAGGACCGCGTGCCGCTGGCCGAAGGTGCCGCGCTGGGAGTCCTGGCCGGCCAGGCGGACCGGGGTGCCCTCCAGCAGCAGCGAGCCGACGGCCAGGGTCTCGCCCATGCCCCAGTCGATCGTGCCGTCCTCGACCATGGCCGCCCGGCGCTGGAGCTGCGGCAGCAGGCGCGGGTGGACGGTGATGTGGTCGGGGATGTTGACCTGGGACTCGGCGATCCGCTTGACGACCTCCGTGGAGACCGCCGTCGCGACCGCGACCGGGAAGCCGTCCTGCGGCGCCTGGGCGGCTCCGGCGGCCGGCTGGGAGGTGGCCTCGCGGACCTCGGTGAACACCTTCTCCAGCTGGCCCTGGTAGTCCTGGAGGGCCTGCTCGGCCTCTTCCAGGGTGATGTCGCCGCGACCGATCAGGGACTCGGTGTACAGCTTGCGCACCGAGCGCTTCTTGTCGATCAGGTCGTACATCAGCGGCTGGGTGAAGGCCGGGTTGTCCGACTCGTTGTGACCGCGGCGGCGGTAGCAGATGAGGTCGATCACCACGTCCTTGTTGAACGCCTGGCGGAACTCGAAGGCGAGCCGCGCGACGCGGACCACGGCCTCCGGGTCGTCGCCGTTCACGTGGAAGATCGGGGCCTCGATCATGCGGGCCACGTCCGTCGCGTACATCGAGGAACGCGAGGACTCGGGGGCCGCGGTGAAGCCGACCTGGTTGTTGATGACGATGTGGACCGTGCCGCCGGTGCGGTAGCCGCGCAGCTGCGACATGTTCAGGGTCTCGGCCACCACGCCCTGGCCCGCGAAGGCCGCGTCGCCGTGGATCGCCACCGGCAGGACCGTGAAGTCCGTGCCGCCCTTGTTGATGATGTCCTGCTTGGCGCGGGCGAC
Organism: Streptomyces sp. NPDC004542; assembly: GCF_040610035.1. Classification (NCBI taxonomy): domain Bacteria; kingdom Bacillati; phylum Actinomycetota; class Actinomycetes; order Kitasatosporales; family Streptomycetaceae; genus Streptomyces; species Streptomyces sp. NPDC004542. The sequence goes on along the minus strand of NZ_JBEXLP010000021.1, from coordinate 33,313 downwards.
GCCCTCCAGGACCGGGTCGACGGCCTCGAGGTGCGAGGGGTTCGCGACCAGGGAGACCTTGATCTGCTCGCCGTCCAGGCCGGTGAAGGTGCCCTCGGCGCCCAGGTGGTACTTCACGTCGCCGGAGCCGTGCATCGACTTCGGGTCGAGGTTGCCCTCGAACTCGCGGAAGATCTGCGCGTAGGACTTGCCGACGATGTTCGCGAGGACGTTCAGCCGGCCGCGGTGGGCCATGCCGATGACGACCTCGTCGAGCCGGGACTCCGCGGCGCTGTCGAGGACCGCGTCCAGCAGCGGGATGACGGACTCGCCGCCCTCCAGGGAGAAGCGCTTCTGGCCGACGTACTTGGTCTGCAGGAAGGTCTCGAAGGCCTCCGCCGCGTTCAGCCGGCGCAGGATGCGCAGCTGCTCCTCGCGCTCCGGCTTGGAGTGCGGGCGCTCCACGCGGTCCTGGATCCACTTGCGCTGCTTGGGGTCCTGGATGTGCATGAACTCGATGCCGGTGGTGCGGCAGTACGAGTCGCGGAGCACGCCGAGGATGTCGCGCAGCTTCATCATCGACTTGCCGGCGAAGCCGCCGACGGCGAACTCGCGCTCCAGGTCCCACAGGGTGAGCCCGTGCTCGGTGATGTCCAGGTCGGGGTGCTTGCGCTGCTGGTACTCCAGCGGGTCGGTGTCGGCCATCACGTGGCCCCGGACCCGGTAGGAGTGGATCAGCTCGAAGACGCGGGCGGCCTTGGTGACGTCGTCGTCGTGGGAGGCGTCGATGTCCCGGAGCCAGCGGACCGGCTCGTAGGGGATGCGCAGGGCCTCGAAGATGTCGTCGTAGAAGCCGTTCTCGCCGAGGAGGAGGTTGGCGACGGCGCGCAGGAACTCGCCGGAGGCGGCGCCCTGGATCACCCGGTGGTCGTAGGTCGACGTGAGCGTCATGACCTTCGAGACGCCGAGCTTGTTGAGGGTGTCCTGGCTGGTGCCCTGGAACTCCGCCGGGTAGTCCATGGAGCCGACGCCCATGATGACCGACTGGCCGGGCATCAGGCGCGGCACGGAGTGGACCGTGCCGAGGCCGCCCGGGTTGGTCAGGGAGACGGTGACGCCGGTGAAGTCGTCCATCGTCAGCTTGTTGTCGCGGGCGCGGCGGACGATGTCCTCGTAGGCCTGCCAGAACTCGAAGAAGTTCAGCGTCTCGGCCTTCTTGATGGCGGCCACGACGAGCTGGCGGTCGCCGTTGGGCTTCACCAGGTCGATGGCCAGGCCGAGGTTGATGTGCGGCGGCTTGACGAGGGTCGGCTTGCCGTCCTTCTCGCCGAACGACCAGTTCATCGACGGCATGGCCTTGATGGCCTGGACCATCGCGTAGCCGATGATGTGCGTGAAGGAGATCTTCCCGCCGCGGGCCCGCTTGAGGTGGTTGTTGATGACGATGCGGTTGTCGAACAGCAGCTTCACCGGGACCGCGCGGACCGAGGTGGCGGTCGGCAGCTCCAGCGAGGCGTTCATGTTCTTGGCGACCGCGGCGGACGGGCCGCGCAGCGTCACGAACTCCGGGCCGTCCGCGGCGGGGGCCGCCGCGGCGGGCTGGGCCTTCGCCTTCGCCTTCGGCTGGGCCGGCTGCGCGGCCTGCGCGGGCTTGGCAGCCGGAGCGGCGGGGGCCGCCGGCGCCGGCTTGGCGGGCGCGGCGGGCTGCGCGGGCGCGGGTGCGCTCGCCGCCGCCGGCTTCGGGGCCGCGGGCGCCGGAGCGGGCGCGGCCGGAGCCGCGGGCGTGGCCGGAGGAGCAGCGGTGGGGGTCTCCGCGGCCCCCGCGGCCGCGGCGCCGGGCTTGTAATCAGCGAAGAAGTCCCACCAGGCGCGGTCTACCGAGTTCGGGTCCTGGAGGTACTGCTGATAGATCTCGTCGACGAGCCACTCGTTCGGACCGAACGCGGCAGCGGGGTTCTTCCCGGCTTGGTCGTCGGTCGAGATGCTCGAGTTACTGGACTGTGGCGACACGGCGGCAACCGCCCTCTTCCGCTTCACAAGGTGATGGACAGCGGGAATAAAGGCTACGCCCCCAAGACCGCGAAGGTCAGGTCGGGCCCGTTCATCGTCGTGTAAGTCACATTGAAAACTGTGTTTCGGGGGTTGATATGGCGGGAAACAAGCGTGGTTCAGCCGTAGAAGGGATGCCTGGGCCAGGGCCCGGGCGTGCTGCCTCGCAGGCCTGCCCCTGATCACACGTGTCCGTCAGCGGGGACACGCGTGGATCATGTGGCTCCGGTTCGAACTTTACGTCAACTTGGTGTGAATGAGTTCCCCGCAGGAGTGACAAGAATCCCGCAGTCTCAACCAAATTCGGCCACCGGGTTCCGGCCACCGGGTCCCGGTCACCAGGTTCCGGTCGCCACGCGGACGCGCGCCGGCGGGTGGGGCGAGGACGGGGTGCGTTCGGCCGTGGGTGACCGGGATGCGCAGCCCCGCTCGAATCCGGTCACCGGGCTCTGGTCCGGACGGGTGAGGGCGTCGTGGTCCGCGCGGGCGTCCGCCGTGGGGCGGCGGGTGCGGCGGACCCGCCGCGGGCGGCCGGAGTCGGCGACTTCGCGCCGATCCGGCCGCCCGCGGTGCGGCCGTCATGGGGATGCGGCGGGCGGCCGGGGGTCAGCCCGGCAGGCAGGACTCTCCCGGGAGGGTGACCAGGATGCGGCAGCCCCGGTCGGACTCGGCCACGCCGATCCGGCCGCCGTGGAGGTCGACGGCCCAGCGGGCGATCGCCAGGCCGAGGCCCGTGCCGCCGTCGCTGCCCGGGCCGTGCGGGCGGCGCACCGCACCCCGGTTGAAGCGCTCGAACACCTGGCGCCACTCCGACCGGGGGATTCCGGGCCCCTCGTCCAGGACCTCCAGCTCCAGCGACTCCGGCAGCGGCCCGCGCCGCGCCTTCACCGTCACCCGGCCGTGCGGCGGGCTGTGCTTGACCGCGTTGTCGATGAGGTTCGCCACCACCTGGTGGATCCGCTCCGGGTCCGCGAGCGTGGTCAGCTCGGGCGGGGAGACGTCGAGGTGCAGGTGGACGTCCGTGCGGCTGTGATTGCCGGAGCCGGAGGCGATGCCCCCGCGCGCGGAGGCGACCATGTTGGCCTCCTTCAGCACGCCCGAGAGGTACGGCCACACCTCGAAGCGCCGCTTGCGCAGCGGTACGACGCCGTTGTCCAGCCGGGACAGGTCCAGCAGGGTCTCCACCAGCCGCCCGAGCCGCTCGGTCTGCTTCAGGGCGGTCCGCATGGTCTCGGGGTCGGCCTCCGCGATCCCGTCGACCACGTTCTCCAGCACCGCCCGCAGGCCCGCGATGGGCGTGCGCAGCTCGTGCGAGACGTTCGCCACCAGCTCCTTGCGCTGGCGGTCCTGCGCCTCCAGCTCGTCGGCCATGACGTTGATCGTCTGGGCCAGGTCGCCGAGCTCGTCCCGGCGGCTCTCGCTCACCCGGCGGGTGTAGTCGCCGTGCGAGATGGACCGGGCCACCGTGTTCATCTCGTCCAGCGGCGAGGTGAGCGAGTGCGCCACGAACTGCGTGATCAGCAGCGTGGCGATCATCGAGAAGACCGTGATGAAGCGCAGCTCCGTCTGGGTGTGCACCGCGATCACCGACAGCCCGGTGGTGATCAGCACCGACGTGACGACGAGCGCGCCCAGCTTGGTCTTGATCGAGAACGGGCGTACGCCGCCCCAGGGATCCCCGGGGCCTCTCCCAGCGGCCGGCCCGTCGCTCATGGCGTCGGCGTCTCCAGCGCGTAACCGACACCGTGCACGGTACGGATCCGCTCGGCCCCGATCTTCCGGCGCAGCGCCTTGATGTGGCTGTCGACGGTCCGGGTGCCGGAGGCGTCCGCCCAGTCCCAGACCTCGGCCAGCAGCTGCTCCCGGGAGAGCACCGCGCGCGGGGTGTTCGCCAGGCAGACCAGCAGGTCGAACTCGGTGGGCGTCAGGTGGACGTCCTCGGAGCGGACCCGCACCCGGCGCTGCGCGTGGTCGATCTCCAGCTCGCCCAGGCGCAGGATGCCCGAGCGCGGGGTGGACGCGGCGATCGCCGCCCGCTCCACCCGGCGCAGCAGCACGTGCACCCGCGCGGCCAGCTCCCGCATGGAGAACGGCTTGGTCATGTAGTCGTCGGCGCCGACGCCCAGCCCGACCAGCATGTCGGTCTCGTCGTCCCGCGCGGTCAGCATCAGCACCGGCACCGGACGGGCGGCCTGCACGCGGCGGCAGACCTCCAGACCGTCGAAGCCGGGCAGCATGATGTCGAGGATCAGCAGATCGGGCTGCCAGGCCTCGGCGGTGTCGACGGCGGCCGGGCCGTCTCCCGCGGTCTGCACCAGGAATCCCTCGGCGCGCAGTCGGGCCGCGATGGCGTCGACGATCGTGGGGTCGTCCTCGACCACCAGAACCCGGCGCTGTGCGCCCGGGGTGGCCGCCGCCGTGTTGTTGTGGGAGGTGTGTGTCTGCTCCATCGCCCGCCCCTGAGTGTGCTTTCCGGAACCAGTGGGGTGATTCCTCGGTCTGCGCATGGTTGCGATCGACGCTTGAATGATCGGCGTCAGGGAAGCACATTACGGGGAGTCGCGGCGCACTCGCTATCCAGGGCGTACGGCGAGGTGCACGGCGTCCGGAACGCCCCGGGCAACGGGGATCTCTTCGGTACGCACCTGCTGGAACCCGGCATTCCGCAAGGTACGTTCAAATTCCGGCGAGGGCTGTGCCGACCACACCGCGAGCACCCCGCCGGATCTCAACACCCTTGCGCAGCTTGCCAGTCCGGCAGGCGAGTAGAGACCCTCGTTGTCCTCGGTGACGGTCCAGCCGGGGCCGTTGTCGATGTCCAGGCACAGGGCGTCGTACGTGGCCGATGTCTCAGTGACGTACGTGAGGAGATCGCCTTCCACGATCCGGGTGCGCGGGTCGGCCAGGGCGGCGGCGGTCAGCGGCGACAGGGGACCGGCGCGGTGCCAGTCGACGACGGCGGGCTCGCGTTCCACCACCGTGATCCGGTCCCAGCGCGGATCCGCCGTCGCGTGTGCGAGCGAGAATCCGACGCCCAGCCCGCCGATCAGTACGTCCGGCTCGGGCCGGCCGTCCAGCGCGCGGTACGCGGCGTCCACCAGCAGCCGCTCCGAGCGGCCGTCGGAGGTGTCCATCAGGAAGCAGCCGTTGGCGATGATCTGGAGCAACTCGCCGTGCCGGCGCAGGACCACCTCCCCGTACGGGCCCTCGCGCCGGTCCAGGACCACGGGAGTGTCGTAGGTGGCAGCCATGGCGCAATCCTGCCCTGCCGCAGCCCGGCGGCCCCACGGCACCGGCCCGCGCCTATCCACGCCCCTCCGGCGACCACACGTACGGCGTGGTCGTCGTCACCGCGTGGAAGCCCAGGCGCCGCAGGATCGGGGCGCTGTCGGCGGAGGCGTCGACGTGGAGGTACCTGACACCGCGGGCTGCGGCGAGGCGGGCGCGGGTGGTGACCATGGCGCGGTAGAGACCCTTGCCGCGCCACTCGGGGAGCGTGGAGCCGCCCAGCAGGTTGGCGAACTCGGTGCCGGGGCGGAAGAGCAGCCAGGCCGCGCAGACGACTTCACCGCCGGCCTCGGCGACGTGCACGGAGACGTCGTCCGGGGCGATGGAGAGCCGGCCGGTCAGGTGCTCGGCGAGCCAGCCCATGTCCTGGCCCCAGACGGCCGTCTCCAGGGCGGCGATCCGGTGCATGTCCGCGTCCGCGGTGACCCGGCGCAGCGTCACGCCGTCGGGCAGCCGGGGCTGCCGTACGGTCAGGTCCGCCACGGGGGCGATCAGTACCGTCTCCTCCTCCTCGGGCACGAAACCCGCCGCGCGCAGCCGGTCGGTCAGGTCGGCCGGGGCGTCGTGGCCGCGGACCTTCCACTCCACCGCCTCGCCGCGCGCCGCGAAGTAGTCCCGCTGGCGGACGATCAGTTCGTCGAGCTCCCGTCCGCGCAGGCCCAGATCGGGCGGCCCGCTGAGGAAGCCGCGGAAGTCCCCGACGACCCGCAGCAGCGCGCCCTCGTACTCGTGCGTGATCCCGGGCGGCGGGGCGGGCGGAGTGGCGCGCAGCTGGGTGTCGTAGGCGGCGAGCAGCGCCGCGGTGTCGGTCGTCATCGCGGGCACCGTACGGGGAATGCCGGGGCGGGCGGCAACTGCTTTTACGAGGGGCCGAGGCGGTCTTTCCGATGATCGCTGTCAGCGAACACCTCTTGGGGAACAATCGGAGGCTCATGAGCATTGAGTCGGCATAGCTCAAGTTGACTGCCTAAGGGGAGATCATGACAGCTGAGTCCACGGCGTCCGCACCACTCACCCTGCCCGTGCTGCCCCTCGACGACGAGGTCGTGCTGCCCGGGATGGTGGTCCCGCTGGACCTGAGCGACTCCGAGGTGCGTGCCGCGGTGGAGGCCGCGCAGGCCGCCGCCCGGTCGGCGCCGGGGAAGCCCAAGGTGCTGCTGGTACCGCGCATCGACGGGACGTACGCCAAGACGGGTGTGCTGGGCACGGTCGAGCAGGTCGGCCGGCTCGCCGACGGCGACCCGGGCGCCCTGATCCGCGGCCGCGGCCGGGTGAGGATCGGCGCCGGGACCACCGGGCCGGGCGCGGCCCTGTGGGTGGAGGGCACGGGGATCGACGAGAGCGTGCCGGACCCGCTGCCGGGTCAGGTCACCGAACTCGTCAAGGAGTACAAGGCCCTCGCCAGCAGCTGGCTGAAGAAGCGCGGCGCCTGGCAGGTCGTCGACCGCGTCCAGGCCATCGACGACGTCTCCGCCCTCGCCGACAACTCCGGTTACTCGCCGTTCCTGACGACCGACCAGAAGGTCGAGCTGCTCGAGACCGCCGACCCGGTCGCCCGCCTCAAGCTCGCCACCCGGCAGCTGCGCGAACACCTCGCCGAGCAGGAGGTGGCCGAGACCATCGCCAAGGACGTCCAGGAGGGCGTCGACAAGCAGCAGCGCGAGTTCCTGCTGCGCCGCCAGCTGGAGGCCGTCCGCAAGGAGCTGCGCGAGCTGAACGGCGAGCAGGACGGCGAGGAGTCCGACGACTACCGCGCCCGCGTCGAGGCCGCCGACCTGCCCGAGAAGGTCCGCGAGGCGGCCCTGAAGGAGGTCGACAAGCTGGAGCGGGCCAGCGACCAGTCGCCCGAGGGCAGCTGGATCCGCACCTGGCTCGACACGGTCCTCGAACTGCCGTGGAACGAGCGGACCGAGGACGCCTACGACATCCAGGGCGCCAAGGCCGTCCTGGACGCCGAGCACGCGGGCCTCGAGGACGTCAAGGAGCGGATCACCGAGTACCTGGCGGTGCGCAAGCGGCGCGCCGACCGCGGTCTCGGCGTGATCGGCGGCCGGCGCGGGGGCGCGGTGCTGGCCCTGGTGGGCCCGCCCGGCGTCGGCAAGACCAGCCTCGGTGAGTCGGTCGCGCACGCCATGGGCCGCAAGTTCGTCCGGGTCGCCCTCGGCGGTGTCCGGGACGAGGCCGAGATCCGCGGTCACCGGCGTACCTACGTCGGCGCGCTGCCCGGCCGGATCGTCCGCGCCGTCAAGGAGGCCGGTTCGATGAACCCGGTCGTCCTGCTCGACGAGATCGACAAGGTGGGCTCGGACTTCCGCGGCGACCCCGCGGCCGCCCTCCTCGAAGTCCTCGACCCGGCCCAGAACCACACCTTCCGGGACCACTACCTGGAGGTCGAGCTGGACCTGTCGGACGTGGTCTTCCTCGCCACCGCCAACGTCCTGGAGGCCATCCCCGAGGCCCTGCTCGACCGCATGGAGCTGGTCCGACTGGACGGCTACACCGAGGACGAGAAGGTCGTCATCGCCCGCGACCACCTGCTCCCGCGCCAGCTGGACCGGGCGGGCCTGGGCACGGACGAGGTCACCCTCGACGAGAGCGCGCTGCGCAAGCTCGCCGGCGAGTACACGCGCGAGGCGGGTGTGCGCACCCTGGAGCGGTCGATCGCCCGGCTGCTGCGCAAGATCGCGGCCCAGCACGAACTGGGCGCGCGGGAACTCCCGTTCACCGTCCGGGACGAGGACCTGCGCGGTCTGATCGGACGGCCGCACCACGTGCCCGAGTCCGCCCAGGACCCGGCCGAGCGCCGTACCGCGGTACCGGGTGTGGCGACCGGCCTGGCGGTGACCGGCGCGGGCGGTGACGTCCTGTACGTCGAGGCGTCCCTCGCCGACCCGGAGACGGGTGGGGCGGGGCTGACCCTCACCGGTCAGCTGGGTGACGTGATGAAGGAGTCGGCGCAGATCGCGCTGAGCTTCCTGCGCAGTCACGGCGCCGAGCTGGAACTGCCCGTCGCCGACCTGAAGGACCGTGGTGTGCACATCCACTTCCCGGCGGGCGCGGTCCCGAAGGACGGCCCGAGCGCCGGCGTCACGATGACCACGGCGCTCGCGTCGCTGCTGTCCGGGCGGCTGGTCCGCACGGACGTGGCGATGACCGGCGAGGTCTCGCTGACCGGCCGCGTCCTGCCCATCGGCGGCGTGAAGCAGAAGCTGCTCGCCGCCCACCGCGCCGGGGTGACCACCGTCGTCATCCCCAAGCGCAACGAGCCCGACCTGGACGACGTCCCGGCCGAGGTGCTGGACAAGCTCGACGTCCACACCGTGACCGACGTCCGCCAGGTCCTGGAGCTGGCGCTCGCGCCCGCCACGAGCGACGCGGCGCCGGAGGTTCCGGTCGCGGCGTGACGCGGTGCCCACAGCGGCCTCCGCCCGCGGGGGACCGCAAAGGCAGGGCCCGGGTCCCGTGAGGGAGGCCCGGGCCCTCGCCGTACGCCGGCTCAGCCGCCTGCGAGGGCGGCCACCCGGTCCAGCGCCCCGTTGAACTTGTCGTGGTCGCCGACCGTCGGCCCCGACGACGTGTACTGCCACATCGTGTAGAAGGACCAGCCGGCCGGCAGCGTCCCCGCGTCCGACGCGTAGCGCGCGATCCACAGCGGGTTGCTCGAGGCGAAGCCCGCGTAACCGCCCGTGCACTGGGTCCACCAGCTGGTGGCCGTGTAGATGACCGCGTCCCGTCCGGTACGCGCCTTGTACGTCTTCAGGAAGTCGGCGATCCAGCTGACCATCGCGCTCGTGGACTTGCCGTAGCAGGCGGCGCCGTAGGGGTTCCACTCGATGTCGAGGGTGCCGGGCAGGGTTCTGCCGTCCTTGGACCAGCCGCCGCCGTGGTCGACGAAGTAGTTCGCCTGGGTCGCGCCGCTCGTGGTGTCCGGGGTGGCGAAGTGGTAGGCACCGCGGATCATGCCCACGTTGTAGGAGCCGTTGTACTGCTGGGCGAAGTACGGGTTCGTGGAGGAGGTGCCTTCGGTCGCCTTCGTGTACGCCCACTTGACCCCGCTGCTCCACAGGGTCGACCAGCCGACGTCGCCCTGGTAGCCGGCGACGTCCACGCCCTCGGTCTGCGCGACGGCGGTGGGGGCGGGCGTGCCGTCCTGGCCGTCGTGGGCCAGGACGCCCATGCCCATGTGGGCGGTGCCGCGGGCGGGGGCGCTCGCGGCGCGCGCGGGGGACAGGGGCAGGGTGAGGGAGAGGGCCGCGAGCAGGGCGGCGGCGAGCGCGGTCAGGGGGCGGGGGACGGAACCGGATCCGAGCACGGGCATGACGTGCCTCCGAGACGAGGGGGGAGGGGGAGGTGGGGAGGCGGGGGAGTGGGGCCCCAGGGTGACCCACGCCTGCGTGCTGCGTGCTGCGTGCCATGTGCTGCGGTGTGTGCTGGCGTGGGCATGCCATTGACGGCCTGTCACCGAAGCTACGCACGTGGAAGACGGCGTGGAAGGGGGTCCGGATGCCGCCGTTGGTCTACGCCTGCGAAATACTTGCGTAGCTGCGGCGATGACGAGATCTGGCAGAAACTTTCAGGACCGGGAAACCGAGCAGGGGTGCTGACGTGCACGAGGACGCGAACAGCGGCGGGCAGCCGCCCGCCGCCGGGCCGACGCCGAGCGGTGCGGACCAGGAGTTCCTGGCGCTGGAACGCGAGTTGACGGTGCTGCTGCGGCGCGCCCGCGCCAGCCAGGGCGAGATGGCCCGGGAGGTCCACCCCGACCTGGAGTCGGCCGCGTACGGCCTCCTCGTCCGCCTCGACGAGCAAGGCCCCCAGCGCGCCACGGAACTCGCCGCCTACATCGGCGTCGGCAAGGCCACCATGTCCCGCCAGCTGCGCGCCCTGGAGGAGCTCGGTCTCATCGCCCGCGCGCCGGACCCGGCGGACGGACGGGCCTGGCTGGTGGCCCTCACCGACGAGGGTCACCTCCGGGTGAGCAGGGTCCGCGAGGCCCGCCGCGCACGTTACGTCAGCCAGCTCGCCCACTGGGACCGGCGCGAGGTCTCGGAGCTGGCGCGGCTGCTGCACGAGCTGAACGGGGTCATGGAGAGGTAGCCGGGCGGCCGGAAACGGCCCTTCAGAGCTCCACGTACGCCACCGTCGCGTCGTCGTGCGTCTTGCCGCGCCCGAGGAACGCCCGCTCGTCCCGGTCCGCTGCCTCCAGTCCGCGTACGCGGTCGACCAGGGACCGGGCGCCCTCCTCGCGGACGACGTCGAACAGGGCCGTCCAGTCGCCCTCGCGGAACTTCTCCACCCAGCGGGTCGCGCCGTCCGTCAGCGCGGCCAGCGCCTGGACCTCGTGGCGGGGCAGGGTGCCGGTGACCGCGCGGGCGGCGACGTCCGGGTCGGCGGCCGCGGTGAAGAAGCCGCCCTCCTTGTTGCGGGCGCGGGCGTCGCAGACGGCGTCGCCGGCCAGCCAGGCGCGGGGGACGCGGTCGAGCCGGTCGTCCAGGACCGGGGTGACGCTGCCGTCCGGGGACCGCAGGAGCAGGGTCGAGTCGGAGAGGACCAGGTGGTCGACGGCGTCCGGGGTCCAGCGGGCCAGGACCACGGTCGCCTGGGGAGTGCGCGGGTGAGAAAGGTCACAGGTGGCGGCGTGGGCCCCGGCTGTGCGGCGGATCGCCCGGGCGAGTGCCTCAGTAAGCGTCATATCCGGCAGCGAAACGGTCAGTTCGGTGAGCGCGCCGCCCAGCCGCGCGGTGAACCAGGGGACGGAATGCAGACACCCCGTCCCGCCCTCCGGCGGGGTGACGCCGTCCAGCACGACCACGCAACCGCCCTGTCCGGAGGCCGGTAGTCCGACCGCGGCGAAGTCCTCGTTGGGGCGGCCGGGGCCACCGGGTTCCGAAACGAGTTCAGTACGCATCCGGCCAGTCTGCACGCCCCCTTCACAAGGTCCGCCGAAGGCTGGCAATGATCGGGTAATTCCCGCCGCCCCGCAGGTCAGGCGCCGGTTTTGAGCTGGAATGATGTGCTCCGGGAAGGTGCGGTGGCGAATCCTGCCAAAGCCTGCCGCCCGCGTCCAACCGGTCTGCCGCGCAAGGCACCTGCACACGCCAGGGAAACTTGCCCGTCAACTCCCCTCCGATGTTCACTCCTTTGGGTGGCGAGCCAGGTGATGCGCGACCACTGACCACCGGCACTGGGAGGGTCGGGGGACGGACCGTACCGGGTGTGGGTACCACTTGGCACCGACTGTGACGGGGCGCCACCCGGGCCCATGGGTAGACGAGTTCAAGAATGCGAGCACCGGTGCAGAAAAAGCGGCCTCGGCGCACAGGCAGGCAGACGGCCCCCGTGGAGGCCGCCGGGCACACCCCCGTCGGCACCGGCCGCCCGACCCACGTACGCAACCGGCTGATCGTCGCCGTCGCCGTGGTGGCCGCCGCGATAGCCGCGGCGGGAGCGCCGTCCCTGCTCACCGCCTCCGGTCAGCTGAGCGACTCCCAGGACCTGGTGACCCTCGCCCAGCGCACCCAGGACGCCCTCGCCCTCGCCCACTCGCTCGCCGACGAGCGCGACGAGGTCACCTCCTACATCGCGGCCGGCCGCCCCCGGTCCAAGGCGCCCTCGGAGCAGCGCAGCGCCCGCGTCGACCGGCAGGTCGAGGACCTGCGCGCCGAAAGCGACCCACCCGGCTCCCTGGGCACCGACCTCGACGGCATCGCCGCCGTGCGCCGGGCCGCCCTCACCGGCAAGAGCACCGCCCTGGAAGCGCACCAGGCCTACTCCGCCGCCATCACCGAACTCCACCGGCTCGCCGGGCGACTGGCCGAGCAGATGCCCCCGCGGGCCGGCTCCGGCGCCTACGCCCTGGCCGAACTGGACTCCGCCGTCCAGCAGTCCGCCGCCGCCCGCGGCCTGCTCCTGGCGGCCCTCAACGTGCCGACCACCGAGCAGACGGTCATCAGCCCCACCACCGGCCTGCCCACCACGGCCACCACCACCTCGGCGGCCGGCAGGAAGCAGCGCGACGCCCTCGCCGCCGCCGCCCAGCAGGCGAGGCTGCGCGCGGACGCGGCCCTCGCCGACTTCCACGAGACCGCGCCCAAGTCGGCCGTCGCCTCCTACGACTCCACGGTCACCGGACCCGAGGTCAACTCCGCCGAGAAGTACCTCGCCTCCCTCACCGACCAGCCGGCGCTGAGCGACAGCGACCTCGGCACCAGCACCAAGAAGCTCGACGCGGCCCTGTCCGCCCGCGTCGACCTGATGCGCGGCGCGGAGTCCGCCCTCTACGACCACCGCACCAAGGACCTCGCCGAGCTGCGCGACGACGACGTCACCGCGCTGGAGATCCGGATCGCCGTACTCGGCGCCCTGCTGCTGGTCGCCGTCGGCATCGCCACCGCCATGGCCCGCACCCTCACCCGCCCGCTGTCGGTCCTGCGCCGGGGCTCGGCCCGCCTCGCCGAGGCCGCGGACCCGACGAGCGAGGAGCCGGTCACCTTCACCGGGCGCAACGACGAGTTCGCCCAGGTGGTCCGCTCCGTCAACGCCCTGCACGCGCACGCCGCCACCCTCCACGAGCGCATCGCCACCCTGGAGACCGACCGCAAGCACCTGGTCGGCCAGCGGCAGCGGATGGCCGACGCGCGCGAGGAGCTGCGCGCCGAACTCGCCGGCTCCGCCGCCCAGCTGGAGCGGCTGCGCACCAGCATCGGCGGCACCTTCGTCAACCTCGCCCTGCGCACGCTCGGCCTCGTCGAACGCCAGCTCGCGGTCATCGAGGGCCTGGAGGAACGCGAGCAGGACCCCGAGCGCCTGTCCACCCTGTTCAAGCTGGACCACTTCGCCACGGTGATGCGCCGGCACAGCGAGAACCTCCTGGTCCTCGCCGGCACCGAGCACGTCCAGCAGCACCCGGGCCCGGTCCCGCTGGTCGACGTCGTCCGGGCGGCGGTCAGCGAGATCGAGCGCTACGAACGGGTCCGCATCGCCGCCCTGCCCCCGCACGCGCACGTGGCGGGCTTCGTGGCCGACGACCTCTCCCACCTGCTGGCCGAGCTGCTGGAGAACGCCACCTCGTTCTCCCCGCCCGACGTGCCCGTGGAGGTCTCCGGCTGGCTGCTGGAGAGCGGCGAGGTCATGCTCTCCGTGCAGGACGAGGGCATCGGGATGACCACCGAGCGCCTGGAGCGCCTCAACTCCCGCCTCGCCGCGTTCGACCCCGAGTCGCCCTACGACCAGGAGGGCGAGGACGGCCTCGGCCTCGGCCTGTACGTGGTGGCCCGCCTCGCCCACCGGCACGGCGCACGCGTCCAGCTCCGCGAGCAGAAGCAGGGCGGCGTGGCGGCGGTCGTGGTGCTGCCCGCGTCCCTGCTGGCCGAGCCCTCGGCGGCGGCCGTCTCCGCCCCGGCCGGCACGCCGGGCGGCCCGCACACCTTCTCCCTGCCGGGCGCGGACGCCGAGGTCAACTCCAACGTCCTGCCCGGCCGCTCCTCGGACGCCGACCCGCTGATCACCCTGGCCGAGCGGGCGGTACGGCAGGCGTCGGACCCGGAGGAGCCGGTACACGAGTCCGCGGAGCGCCGCCCCGGCCGGCCCCCGGAGACCCCGGCGGAGTCCACGATGGAACTCCTCCTCCCGGACCTGGACCCCGACACCACCCACGAGCCCACGGCGACCCACGAGCCCACGGCGACCCACGAGTCCGCGGCCGCCGACGGCGCAGAACCCGAGCAGGGCCCGAGCGCCCGCACCCACGAACCCACGGCGACCCGCGGATCCGCAGCCGCTCACGCACCCGCAGCCGCCGACGGCGCCGCACCCCCACAGGGGCCACCCGCACCCGTCGACGAAAGCCGCCCGGGTGGTGCGGACGGGACCACACCCGCCGAAGGCGAAGCCGAGGCGGCCCCACCCCAAGAACACACCCGCAGCGATGACGATGACCAGCTCACCGCCAAGGGCCTGCCCAAGCGAACCCCGAAGATCACCGCTCCCGCCCAGGCCCCGAGCCGGCGCAGCGGCTCCGTGGACGCCGAAGCACTACGCCGCAGGCTGGGCGGCTTCCGTCGGGGGGCGGAGGCCGGTTACCGCCATGTGGAGGCGGAAATCGCCACAACCGAAGAAGCCACGGGGGGCACAGTCGAGGAGGCAAGCAGTTGACCGCGCCCAGTACCTTCGGACTGAGCAGAGAGGCCCGCAACCTGCACTGGTTGCTGACCAACCTGGTCGAGGAAGTCCCCGGCATCCAGTCCGTCGCCGTGGTCTCCTCCGACGGCCTCCTGCTCCTCTCCTCCGACCCCAGCCACCGGAAGGCCGGCCAGGACCCCGCGACCAGGACCAAGGGCCCGCGCGGCTCCTCCGCCGACCTCGCGACCATCGTCTCCGGCATCGGCAGCCTCACCGTCGGCGCCGCGAAGCTGATGGACTCCGGCGGGGTCAAGCACACCATGGTCGCGATGGAGGAGGGCAGCCTGTTCGTGATGTCGATCAGCGACGGCTCGCTGCTCGGCGTGCACGGCTCCGCCGAGTGCGACATGAGCGTGGTGGCCTACCACATGGCGCTCTTCGTCGGCCGCGCCGGACACGTCCTGACGCCCGAGCTGCGCAGCGAACTCCGTAAATCCATGGAGTCCGAGTCGACGGGGAGCGCCTGATGAGCAGCAGCACGCCGAAGAAGCTCCCGACGCGCGGCGGCGACCGCAGGCCCGCCCGCGTCCGCCCCTACTCGCTCACCGGCGGCCGTACCCGGTTCGGCCACGTCCTGCTCGTGGAGACCTTCGTGGCGACCACGGCGGCGATCGAGGCCGCCGAGGAGCGCAAGGAGCTGACGAGCGCGCCGCTCTCCGCGGTCATGCCGGAGATGCGGGCCATCGTCGAACTGTGCCGCCGTATGCGCACGGTGGCCGAGATCGCCGCGCTGCTGAAGATGCCGCTCGGCGTGGTCCGCGTACTCCTGAGCGACCTCGCGGACCAGGGAACGATCCGTGTGTACGGCACGGGAACCGGTCACGGCGTCGGCCGGCCGGACCGCGCTCTGCTGGAAAGGGTGCTGAGTGGACTCCGCCGTCTCTGACGCCGTCGCCTCCTTCGGGGGCGACCCCTTCGCCGAGCCCGGCGAGGACCTGAAGTCCTGGCAGACGGACCGCAGCCGCGCCCCCATCGCGACGAAGATCGTCGTGGCGGGCGGCTTCGGGGTCGGCAAGACCACGCTGGTCACGTCCGTCTCGGAGATCGCGCCCCTGCAGACCGAGGCGCTGATGACCGAGGCGAGCGAGGGCACCGACGACCTCACCGCCACGCCCGGCAAGCTGACCACGACCGTGGCCATGGACTTCGGCCGCATCACGCTCGACGACGACCTGGTGCTCTACCTGTTCGGCACGCCGGGGCAGCAGCGGTTCTGGTTCATGTGGGACGACCTGGTGCGCGGCGCGATCGGCGCCGTCGTGCTGGCCGACACCCGCCGGCTGAAGGACTGCTTCCCCGCGCTGGACTACTTCGAGAGCTGCGGGCTGCCGTACGTCGTCGCGGTCAACCACTTCGACGACAGTGAGCTCTTCGAACCGGACGACGTACGGGAGGCGCTGACGATCCCCGCGCACATACCTGTCATGATCATGGATGCGCGCCGTCGGATCTCGGCCATCGAGACCCTGCTGGCCCTCGTCGGGCACGCGCTCGACGAGACACCCGAGTAGTTCCCGAGTAGTTCCCCCGAGCACTCGCGATAGAGGAGCACCACCCGCATGCGGAAGATACTCGTCGTGGGGGCCGGCCAGTCCGGCCTCCAGCTCGCCCTCGGCCTCCAGTCGCACGGGTACGAGGTCACCCTGATGTCCAACCGGACCGCGGACGAGATCCGCTCCGGCCGGGTCATGTCCACCCAGTGCATGTTCGACACGGCACTGCGGCACGAGCGCGACCTGAAGCTGAACTTCTGGGAGTCCCAGGCCCCGAAGATCGAAGGACTCGGCGTCTCGGTGGCCGCGCCCGGCTCGCACGACCCGGGCCCGACGCAGCGCGCGATCGACTGGGTGGGCAAGCTCGACGGGTACGCGCAGTCGGTGGACCAGCGGGTGAAGATGGCCGGCTGGATGGAGACGTTCGCCCAGCGCGGCGGCCAGCTCGTCATCCACGGCGCGGCCGTCGGCGACCTCGACTACTTCTCCCGCACCTACGACCTGGTGCTGGTCTCGGCGGGCAAGGGCGAGCTGGTGTCCATGTTCGCCCGCGACCCCGAGCGGTCCCCCTACAGCGAGCCGCAGCGCGCGCTGGCGGTGTCGTACGTGCACGGGCTCGGCCCGCGCCCGGAGCACCCGGACTTCCTCGCCGTGCGCTGCAACCTGGTCCCCGGCGTCGGCGAGCTGTTCGTCATGCCGACCCTGACCCTCTCCGGCCCGGCCGACATCCTGTTCTGGGAGGGCATACCCGGCGGCCCGCTGGACGTCTTCAACGGCGTCAAGGACCCGGCCGAGCACCTCTCCCTGACCCTGGAACTCATGGAGAAGTTCACGCCCTGGGAGTACGCGCGGGCCACCAAGGTGGAACTCACCGACGCCGGCGGCACCCTCGCCGGCCGCTACGCCCCGACCGTCCGCAACCCCATCGGCCGCCTTCCCTCTGGTGGCCTGGTGCTCGGCGTGGCCGACGTGGTCGTCGCCAACGACCCGATCACCGGCCAGGGTTCCAACTCGGCGTCCAAGTGCGCGGCCGCGTACCTCGCCTCCATCCTGGAGCAGGGCGAGAAGCCCTTCGACGAGGAGTGGATGCAGGCGACGTTCGACCGGTACTGGAACACGGCCCAGCACGTGACCAAGTGGACGAACGCGATGCTGTCCCCGCCGCCGGAGCACATCCTCAACCTGATCGGCGCGGCCGGGCAGCTCCAGCCGGTGGCCGACCGGTTCGCCAACGCGTTCGACGACCCGTCCGACTTCGAGAACTTCTTCTACGAGCCGGAGAAGACCCAGGCCTACCTGGCGTCGGTCGCCGGAGCCTAGTCGGCTACCCGCCGTCCCGGCCCCGCGCCCCGGGGCCGGTCACCTCCGGCGGGGTGTAGTGGGACAGGGGCTTCGCCTTCGGGTCCGGGCGTACCGCGCCCAGGACCGGATAGGCGGCGATCGGGGAGACCCTGATCCGGTCACCGGGTCTGGGGGCCTGGATCACCCTTCCGTCGCCGACGTACAGGGCGACGTGGGTGGCCTCGGGGAAGTAGACGACGAGGTCTCCGGGCCGCAGTTCGCCCAGCGGGACGTGCTGGAGCTCGGTCCACTGCTGCCGGCTGGTGCGCGGGACCGGGGTTCCGGCCTGCCGCCAGGCGCTCGAGGTGAGGCCCGGGCTGTCGTACGACGCCGGGCCCTGCGCGCCCGGCTGGTACGGCTTGCCGAGCTGTGCCACGGCGTAGCGCACCGCGCGGTCGCCCCCGGCGGACGGCGCGCGCTCGCCGCCGAGCGCGCCGGACGCGACGAAACCGCGCTGCGCGTCGGCGACCCCGTCCTTCTCGGACGTGGCGAGCGCGGTCAGCTGCCGGGCGGTGAGGGAGGCGAGCAGCCGTTCGACCTCGGCCAGCCTGCCGCGTACGTCGTCGCGTGCCTTCTTCTTCTGCTCGGCGAGGGTGAGCTGCGCGTCGAGTGCCGCGCGGGACCGGCGGGCCAGCCGGTCGGTCCGCTGCTCGCCGCTCGCCAGCCGGTCCACGGTCCGGACCCGCTCCCGCGCCAGCTGTCCGATGACGTGCCCCTCGTCGAGCGCGTGCTGTGGGTCGCGGGCGAGGAGCAGCCGCAGGTACGGGGAGAGGCCGGTGCTGCCCTGGTACTGCCGGCGAGCCAGCCGGCCGACGGCGCCCCTGCTGTCGTCCAGGGAGCGGCGGGCGCGGGCGAGCTCCTCCTCCAGCCGGTCCGATTCGGCACGCTGCTTCTTCAGCTTCTCCTCGGTGGCGTCGTAGGTCTCGGTGGCCTGCTCGGCCTGCCGGTACAGCCGTTGCAGGTCCGTCAGCAGCTCGGCCACGGACCGCGGGGGCTGCGGGGGCTGCGGGGGCCGCGGGGGTTGTGACGACTGCGAAGGCTGAGGGGACTGCGACGGCTGCGGGGACCGCGGGTGCTGCGACGGCTGCGGGGTCCGCGGGGCGGCGTCCGCGGTGGGCATGGGGGCGAGGACGGCCTGGGCCGCCACCGCGGCCGTACACACCAGGCGCAGGAGCCTTCCTGACACGACATCACCTCCGGTGCGGCAGGCGGACCATCCGCCTTTCGTATTTCCGCACGAGCATGAGGCGGGAAGGCGTGGACCAGGGGTGAGGCCTGCGCCGTCCGGCGCAACGATGTCACCCGCCGGTGTCGTCCGGGTTGCGGGCCGGCCCGCCGCGTGGCGTGGACCAGGGCCAGGCGAGCCCGCCGCCCGGCCGGGCCTGAGGGTCGTACCGGTACGTCCACCTTGGCACCAGCCCCACGCGCCCGCTCCGCCCCCCGGGCACCCTGCGGTAGACGAGGACCGTGGGCGGGCCGCCGTGCGGGTCCGGGACCGGGATCCGGTACGTCTTCGGGGGGTGGCCGGTCATGCCCAGCAGCACGGGCAGCACGCGCCCGTCCATGGGGCCGCCCTCGAAGGGGGTGTCCTGACTCTTCACAGGACCAGTGTCAGCCATCCCCGGCGAGGCCGGCGACCAGCGCCGCCGTCTGCGGATCGCGGCCCGCGGTCACCGTCAGCACGGCCACGAACTGCTCCACCAGCCAGTCGCGCAGCTCGTCGGCGGGCGGCTGCTTGTCCTCGTCGAGCCAGATGAGGGAGGCCGCCTCGACGGCCGTGATCCACATCCGGACGGTCATGCGCAGCCGCGGTCCCGGGTCCGTGACGCCGAGGTGGCTGAAGATGTGCTCGGCGGCGGCCCGGCGCACGCCGTCGACGATGGCGGTGGTCCGGGAGGTCTCGACGACGCTGCCGCCCTGGAGGAGGGCGCTGAAGCCGGCGTCGTGCTCGTCGACGAAGGTGAGGTAGCGGTCCAGGGCGCGGGCCAGGCGGGGGAGCGGGGGGCCCTCGCGGGGCTCGTCGAAGCAGTGCTGGAGCTCCTCGGCGGCGGAGCGCAGCGCGGCCTCGTAGAGCTGCTGCTTGCCGCCCGGGAAGTACCGGTACACCAGCGGCCGCGACACTCCCGCCGCCTCCGCCACGTCGTCCAGGGAGACGTCCTCGGGGGCGCGGTGCGCGAAGAGGCCCAGCGCGGCGTCGAGCAACTGACTGCGGCGCTCCTCGACACTGAGCCGGCGGTAGGCGGGGGTGGGGGCCTGCGGGGTCATGAGCCGCAGGGTAACTCTCCGCGGTGGATCGCGCTGGCCCGCGCTGGCCCGCGCTGGCCGTCGCACCGGGCCCGGCCCGCGGGCGGAGCGGGAGCGGGGCCCGGCGGGTGTTCCGCGGCCGCCGACGGCCGGCCGGCGGTCGGTCGGCGTTCAGCTGGCGGTCGGTCGGCGATCCGTCGGCGGTCGGCCGGCGGTCCGCCGGCGGCCGGTCGGCGGTCGGCCGGCGTTCAGTCGGCGGTCGGCCGGAGGTCCGTCGGCGGTCGTTCGGCGGTCAGTCGGCGGCCTTGAAGCTCATGACGCCGAAGGGGAAGCCGTCGCCCGCCTTCACGCCCCAGTTCATCGGGAAGACCCGGCCCTTGCAGCCTTTCCGCGCGTACAGGGCGAGCATGTGCCGGGTGTTGTTGTCGATCGACCGCGCGCCGACGGAACGGCTGCTGTAGCACTGGCCGAGCCGGGTGCCGATCTTTCCGGCCCGGCCCCTGAAGTGTTCCTGGGACCAGACACAGGTGTAGTTCTTCGCGCACCCCCCGCCGACGGCGTGCGCGGGTGCGGTCATGACGGCCACGCCGACCCAGCCGGCCGCGACCGTCACACCCGCCGAGCGGGCCAGGCGCTTGAAGGAAGTCACCGTTGCGGACCCCCGGTACGTCAGACATCGGTGGACGGGCGCGCCGACGACGATCACATGATCACCACGGCGACGCCGTCACCCTAGTCGACCCGGCCCCGACACCCCGGGAGCCCCGGCCGTCCGGCCACGCCGCCCTCACCCGACGGCGTACGCGGCCCGCGTCAGGCCAGCAGCCCCGACGACCGCCACAGCCGTCGGCCGACCCCCCGCAGCACCCCGATGTCGTCCAGGAAGTCGGTCAGCCGCTTCGCGCCCGTCTGCATGACCTCCCGGCGATGGCCGCTGGCCTTCACCTGCGCCATCGCCTCGCGCTTGTCCAGGCCCACGTTCGTGTACACGTCCGGGTTCACGAAGGCGACCGAGAACACGCGGGCGAACTCACCGGAGGTGACCCGGGTGAACTCCTGGGACCAGCGCGGCGCGGTCACCATCTGGCGGCGCAGCTCCTCGCGGGCGTAGCGGACGTGGCGGGCCTCCTCCACGACGTGGATGCGGGTGACACCGCGGATCAGCGGCTGCACCCGCTCGTCGGGGAAGGTCAGCCGCTGCATCCAGTCCAGGACCTCCTCGCCGAGCAGCGTCGCCGTGAAGGAGCCGGGGGTGGTGGAGATCGTCTTGAACAGGCGGCCCAGGTTCTGGTGGGCCCGGCTCACCGGGTACCAGGGCGCGTCCCCGCGCGAGATCAGCCGGGCGAACATCTTCGAGTGCCGGCACTCGTCCTCGATCTCGGTCAGCGCGTACCGGACGTGCGCGCTCGTCGCCGCCTTGTCGTAGATGTGCCGGACCAGCAGCTGCATCAGGATGATCTCGAACCAGATCCCCAGCGAGGCCAGCGCCGCCGCCTCGTGCTGCGACAGCAGGATCCGCTGCTCCTCACTCATCCGCCGCCACATCGGCGTGTCGTACAGCGACACCAGCTCCGGCGGCCAGAACCACTTGCCCTCCTCGAAGGGCGCGTCCCAGTCCAGCTCCTCGTCCGGGTCGAAGGAGTGCTTGGCGGAAGAGACGAGCAGCCGCTCGGCCACCTGCTCCCGGTCCTTGAGCAGGCCGAGCGCGTCGCGCACTCCCGCGAGCGCGTCGGCTTCCGTCACGGTCGTCATCGGCTGTCCCACCTCGTTGCGCGGAGTTCACATGTGCTGCCGCTCTTATGAGACTGCTTGTCAGCAAGGGCGTCAATCCCCCGCGCACCACTTGTTGACTCGGCGTCTACGTGTGAGCCTGCGGTGTATGCCGACCTACGACCTGTACGCCATGGACCCCGGCGACCCGCACTGGCAGGTACCGGCGAGCGGCGCGGCCCGCTTCAGCTGGGAGTACGACGACGGCCGCGACCGGCTCCTCGCCCTGTACCAGAAGGGCAAGGACAAGCAGTGGGACGGGCGGAAACGCATCGACTGGGACCTCGAGGTCGATCCGCACGATCCGCTCGGCACCCCCGACGAGGCGCTGAACCTGTACGGCACCCCGTACTGGGCGAAGATGACCGAACGCGACAAGGGCGAGCTGCGCAAGCACTACGCCTCCTGGCAGTTCAGCCAGTTCCTGCACGGCGAGCAGGGTGCGATGATCTGCGCGGCCCGGATCGTGGAGTCCGTCCCCGACCTCGACGCCAAGTTCTACTCCGCGACCCAGACCATGGACGAGGCCCGGCACGCCGAGATCTACGGCCGCTTCCTGAACGAGAAGATCGGGATGCTCTACCCGATCAACGACAACCTCCAGGCGCTGCTCGGCGACACCCTCCGCGACAGCCGCTGGGACATGCCCTACCTCGGCATGCAGGTCCTCATCGAGGGCCTCGCGCTCGCCGCCTTCGGCATGATCCGCGACACCACCGACAAGCCGCTGCCGAAACAGATCCTCGCCTACGTCATGCAGGACGAGGCCCGGCACGTCGCCTTCGGGCGGATGGCCCTGCGCGACTACTACAAGCAGCTCACCGACGCGGAACTGCGCGAGCGCGAGGAGTTCGTCATCGAGGGCTGCTACCTGATGCGCGACCGGCTGCGGGGCGAGGAGGTGCTGGAGAACTTCGGCATCGCGAAGGCGGAGGCGGCGGAGCTGAGCGAGCGCTCCGAGTTCCTCCAGCTGTTCCGCAAGCTGCTCTTCAGCCGCATCGTCCCCTGCGTGAAGGACATCGGCCTGTGGGGCAAGCGCCTCCAGGAGGCGTACGTCGACATGGGCGTCTTCGAGATGGGCGACTCCAACCTGGACCTGCTGATGGCCCAGGACGAGGAGATCGCCGAGAAGCTGGACGCCGAGCGCTTCGCGGCGGAGGAGCGGGAGCGGGTGGCCGAGGTGACGGAGACGATCGAGGAGGGTCAACAGCTGGGCGGCTGATCACTCGATCGACGGGCGAACCGGCATATTCCCCTGGGTACCCTGACCGTGTCAGGCAGACTCCGCCGCATGGGAGCGATCATGAGCGCCGCGCGTGGGCCGGAGCCCGATGTTCTGGTGTTCCGTGCGGACGCCGACACCGGTCCGAAGGAGACATGGTACCGGCCGGAGGACATCGTGATCGCTGTGGAGGTTGTCTCCGAGGATTCGGAGGACCGCGCCCGAGAGGTGAAACCACGGACGTACGCGCGGGCGGGTATTCCGCACTACTGGCGCGTCGAAGAGAACCAGGGCCTTCCGGTGGTCCATGTCTACGCACTCGACCCCGCGACCCAGGCCTACGGCCTCACCGCGATCAACCGCCGCCCGCCCCTCGCGCCTCCCCCGAACTGAGCACCGCCTCCATCACCGCCTTCGCGATCGGCGCCGCGTCACCGCCCCCGCTGATGTCACCCCGGTCGGCCGAGGCGTCCTCCACGACCACCGCGACCGCGACCTGCGGCTCCGGGGCGTCGTCGGCCTGCGCCCAGGAGACGAACCAGGCGTACGGGACACCGGCGTTGCCGATGCCGTGCTGGGCGGTGCCGGTCTTGCCGCCGACCGTGGCGCGGGGGATCGCGGCGTTGCGGCCGGTTCCCTCCCGCACCACGTCGGTCATCAGCTCCCGCATCCGCTCGGCCGTCGACGGCCGCATCACCTGACGCGCCGGCCGGGGACCGTACGCCGCCACGATCTCCCCGCCCGCCCGGGTGGTCCGCTCCACCAGGTACGGCGGCCGCAGCTGCCCCGCGTTCGCGACCGCCGCCGCCACCATCGCCATCTGCAACGGCGTGGCCCGGGTGTTGTACTGCCCGATCGAGGACAGCGCCAGCTGCGCCCGGTCCACGCCCGCGTCGAAGGTGCTCGGCGTGACCTGGAAGGGGATCCGCACGCGCCGGTCGTTGAAGCCGAAGGCCTGCGCCGTGCCCAGCATGTGCTCGGCGCCGGTCTCCACGCCCAGCTTGGCGAACACCGTGTTGCACGACCACTCGAAAGCCGTGCGCACCGAGGCGTTCACGCAGCCGCGGGACTCGTTCGTCAGCCTCGTCCGGGTACCGGGCAGCGTGTAGGGGTCCGGGGAGTGCGTCCGCTTGTCCAGGTTCCTGACGACCCCGGCGTCCAGGGCCGCCGCCGCGGTCACCACCTTGAAGGTGGAGCCCGGCGGATACGACTGCCGCACCGCCCGGTTGAGCATCGGCTTCTCCGGGTCGTCGTTGAGCCGGGCCCACGCCGAGGTCACCGCCTCCCCGTTGCCGGACAGCTCGGACGGGTCGTACGACGGGGTGGACACCAGGGCCAGGATCCGGCCGGTCGCCGGCTCGATCGCGGCGACCGCGCCCTTGCGCGCGCCCAGTCCCGCGAACGCCGCCTCCTGCGCGTCCCGGTCGAGGGTCGTCACCACGTTCCCGCCGGGGCTGCGGGACCGCGTGGCGCCGTTCCACAGCGGCAGCGGCGCCAGCATCGGATCCGTCCCGGACAGCACGGCGTCCTCGCTGTGCTCCAGCAGCGTCGTCCCGTACTTCTGCGAGGAGAAGCCGGTGACCGGCGCGTACAACGGGCCCTGTGCATAGGCGCGTTCGTAGCGCAGCTGCTCCCCGCTGTCCCGGGAGCCGGTGACCGGCCCGTCGCCGACCAGGATGTCCCCGCGCGGCTGCTGGTAACGGGCGATCGTGGGACGGCGGTTGGCCGGGTTGCGGTCGTAGGACCCGGCCTGGACGACCTGGACGCGGGCGGCGTTCACCAGCAGGGCCGCCAGCAGCAGGACGCAGAAGGCGGCCGCGTACCGGATGCACTTCGTCACGGGGCCTCCCGCCCGTCGTACTGCCGGCGCGCCGAGTCGCTCAGCCGGATCAGCAGGGCGACGATCGCCCAGTTGGTGACGACGGACGAGCCGCCCTGCGCCAGGAACGGCATCGCCATGCCGGTCAGCGGGATCAGACCGGTCACCCCGCCCGCGATCACGAACACCTGGAGCGCGAGGAGTGAGGCCAGACCCACCGCGAGGAGCCGGCCGAACGGGTCGCGCAGCGCCAGCCCCGCCCGGTAGCCGCGCTCCACGAGAAGCGCGTACAGCAGGAAGATCGCCGACAGGCCGGCCAGCCCCAGCTCCTCGCCGGCCGTGGCCAGGATGAAGTCCGACTTGACGGCGAACCCGATCAGGACGGAGTGGCCGAGCCCCAGCCCGGTGCCAAGGACACCGCCCGCCGCGAACGCGAACAGGGACTGGGCGAGCTGGCCCGGGCCCTGGCCGGCGTCGATGGTGGCGAACGGGTGCAGCCAGTCCTCGACCCGGCCGTGCACGTGCGGCTCCAGCCGGCCGACCGCGACCGAGCCGAACACCGCGAGCAGCAGCCCGACCGCGATCCAGCCGGTCCGGCCGGTGGCGACGTACAGCAGCACCACGAACAGACCGAAGAACAGCAGCGAGGTCCCGAGGTCCCGCTCCAGCACCAGCACGCCGACGCTCAGCAGCCAGATCGCCACGATCGGCCCGAGGACCCGCCCGGTGGGCAGCAGGATCCACCACACGCGGCGGCCGCTGTAGGCGAGCGCGGTGCGGTTGGCCGCCAGGTACGCCGCGAAGAACACCGCCAGCAGCACCTTCGCGAACTCCCCCGGCTGGATGGAGAATCCGCCGATCCGGATCCAGATCCGGGCGCCGTTGACGGCCGGGAAGAGGACCGGCAGCGTGAGCAGGACCAGGGCCGCGGCCACGCAGACGTAGGCGTAGCGCTGGAGCACCCGGTGGTCGCGCAGCAGCAGGACGACCACGATGAACAGGCCCACCCCCAGCGTGGACCACACCAGCTGGGCGGGGGCCGCCCGGTCGCCCGGCGCCTCCAGGTCGAGCCGGTAGATCAGGACCAGGCCGAGACCGTTGAGCAGCACCCCGATCGGCAGCGGCAGCGGATCGGCGCCGGGCGCGCGCACCCGGACGGCGAGGTGCGCGACCAGGGCGAGCACACCGAGTCCGGCACCGTACCCGGCGGCACCGGGCGGGACGGCGCCGTACCTGGCCAGGCCCACGGCACAGTAGCCGTACACCGACAACAGGACGGCCAGCACGATCAGGGCCAGTTCGAGGCCACGGCGCCGGGGGAGGCGTGCGGCGGATGCGGGGGGCTGCGCCGCTGCCACGGTGGTTCCGGTGGTTCCGGCGTTGGTCATGCCCGGAACTTACCTAAATGTGGTGTCGTGTGTGCGCAGCGTGCGCCGCTTTCGTCCCTCGGTTCGTCCGGCTCGGCCGGTTCGTTCACTGCGGGAAGCGTGTCCGGCGGCAGGGGGTTCGGCGGCAGAGCGTTCGTTCGCGGCCGGGACCGTTCGGTGGAACGGGCCGCACGGCGGCGCAGTGCACCCCGCTCCGCCGGGGAAACGGACACTGCGCGACTCGGTCACCCGCCCCCCGACCTGCGCTGTTCGGCCATCCACCCCCGCCCCGGCGCCGTCGGCGCCGGCGGAGCGCTTGCCCCCGCCCCGCCCCTCCTGTTCCCATGGTCGAGGGGTGATGGCGCATGAGCGGACTGCGCGTCGTGCCGGCCTGGCGGCACGGTCAGGAACGTCTGTACGTCTGCGGAAGGGACGGCGGCAACCTCGCCTGGTACGACCGTGAGTCGAGCCGGGTCAACCTGCTCAGCGAGGACCGCAGGGAGGACGTGCTCGAAGCCCTCGGGCCCTTCCTGACCGGCCCGGTCACGGTGGGCCCGCCCCCCGTCCCGACCCCCGCCGAGCTGGCCCGCCTCACCCTCCACCCGGACGACGACCTGGCGCCCAACCGCCCCGGCGAGGCGCTGCTCGTCGCCCTCGACCGGGACCCGGCCCCACCGCACCGCCTCCGCCCCGACCCCCGCCGCCGGGCCCTCGCGGCCGAGCAGGCCGTCGGCGAGGCCCTGGACCGGCTGGAGGAGGCGGGCTGGCACACCCTGCACTCCGTCCCGCTCCCCGGCGGCGACCGCATCCACCACCTGGCCATCGGCCCCGGCGGCCTCTTCGCCGTGCACAGCGTGTACGCCCGCCGCCGGCGGGTCACCGTGACCGACCCGATGGTCACCCTCGGCCGCCGCGACACGCTGCCGCTGCTACGCCGGCTCCGCGCGGACGCCGACCGGGCGTCCCACACCCTGACCGCGGAGGTCCGCCCGGTCCTGGCCCTGCTCGGCCCGACGGAGATATCCATACCGACGGCGCCACCGCGCCGGATCCGCATCCTGAGGGAGACCGAGATCGAGGCCCTGGCCCGACTGGGCGGCGTACTGAAGCCGGGGGACGTGGAGGGACTGCACGCGATGGCCCGGGACCGGGGGACGTGGGGAAGGGAGTAGGCAAGTACGTGGGGCGGAACCTTTTCGAGCCCGGGCCGGCAAGAACTCAGCCCGTCCGGCGTTTGAGGACAAGGCCCGTTCAGGGCCGAAGCAGGGGCCCGGGGGCGGCAGCCCCGGTGACGGGACGGGCAGGGGCGGCGGGGGCGAAACCCCTCACGTACCCCACCCCACCCCATCCCACCCCACGGCACCCCACCCCCCCCACGGCACACTCACGGCAGCACAGCCGCCCGCCCCGGCTCCAGCAACGGAGCCAGCAGATCCCCGTGATCCCGCAACCGCGGCCCGACATCCCCCGCCCGGAACACCAGCTCCGCGGGAACCCGGCACGCCCCGACCTCCTCCCACGTCACCGGCGCCGAAACGAACGGCTCCGCCCGCGCCCGCACGGTGTAAGGCGCCGCGGTCGTCTTCCGCGCGGCGTTCTGGCTCCAGTCCACGAACACCTTCCCCGGCCGCAGACTCCGCGTCATCCGGTGCACCACCAGCCGCGGCATGGCCCGCTCGGCCTCCACCGCCAGTCCCTTGGCGTACTCCGACACCCGCTCGGACGACGCCCCGCGCACCGCGGCCAGCAGATGCAGCCCCTTGGACCCGGAGGTCTTCACCCACACCTCGACCCCATCAGCGGCCAGCCGCTCCCGCAGCCACAGCGCGACCTCGCAGCACTGCACCACACCCGCCGGCGCCCCCGGATCGAGATCGAACACCAGCCGATCCGCCTCCCCCGGATCCTGGATCAGCCACTGATGGGTGTGGAACTCCGCGACGAGGTTCGCCGCCCACATCAGTGAGGCCAGGTCCTGCACCAGCACCATCCGCGCCGGCCCCTCCGAGCGCGGCACCTCGGCGGTGGTGACCCACTCGGGCGTACCCGGCGGCACGTTCTTGGTGAAGAACACCTCCCCGTCCGGCCCGTCCGGATAGCGCAGGAAGGACACCGGCCGGTCACGCAGATGGGGAAGGAGGGCCTCGGCCGTGGTCGCGTAGTAGTGCAGCAGCTCGGCCTTCGTGAAGCCGGTCGCCGGATACAGCACCTTCTCCAGGTTGCTGAGCGCGACCCTCCGCCCCTCCACCTCTGTGATCGGCGTCATACGATGAGAATCCCACGCACTATGTGACAAAGCTGAACGAAACGGCGACGGAAAGGTGCTGCACGTGCGATCCATCTGGAACGGCGCCATCTCCTTCGGACTCGTCAGCATCCCGATCAAGCTGGTGAACGCCACCGAGAGCCACTCCATCTCCTTCCGCCAGATCCACACCGAGGACGGCGGCCGGATCCGCTACCGCAAGGTGTGCGAACTGGAGGACCGGGAGGTCACCCAGTCGGAGATCGGCAAGGGCTACGAGGACGCGGACGGCACGATCATCCCGATCAGCGACGACGACCTGTCCCACCTGCCCATCCCGACCGCGAGGACGATCGAGATCGTCGCCTTCGTCCCGGCCGAGCGGATCGACCCGCTCCAGATGGACGCCGCGTACTACCTCGCCGCGAGCGGCGCCCCGGCGGCCAAGCCGTACACACTCCTGCGCGAGGCCCTCAAGCGCAGCAACAAGGTGGCCATCGCCAAGTACGCCCTGCGCGGCCGCGAGC
The DNA here is from genome assembly GCF_040610035.1 of Streptomyces sp. NPDC004542. NCBI lineage: Bacteria > Bacillati > Actinomycetota > Actinomycetes > Kitasatosporales > Streptomycetaceae > Streptomyces > Streptomyces sp. NPDC004542. The sequence goes on along the minus strand of NZ_JBEXLP010000021.1, from coordinate 4,789 downwards.
GGCTGGGCATGCTGCGCGTGGTCGGCGACGCCATCGCCATGCACGGCCTGCTCTGGCCGGACGAGGTCCGCGACCCCGAGGGCGTCGCCCCGGACGTGGACGTCACGGTCCGCGACAAGGAACTGGACCTCGCGGACGCCCTGATGGACACCCTCGGCGAGGTCGACCTCCAGGACCTGCACGACGAGTACCGCGATGCCCTGGAGGAGGTCATCGCCGCGAAGGCCACCGGCGAGACACCCCCACAGGCCCCCACCCCGCCGTCGGGCGGCAAGGTGCTCGACCTGATGGCCGCCCTGGAGAACAGCGTCCGCGCCGCGAGGGAGTCCCGGGGCGAGGAAGCGGGCCGGGCGAGCCGCGCGGAGCCCAAGGAGACCGGCGGCAAGAAGTCGACGTCCGCGGCCAGGAAGACGCAGGCGAAGAAGACACCGTCGAGAACCACGGCGACCACGGCCACCACAGCCAAGACGACGACGGCGAAATCCACGACGAGGTCCACGGCGAAGTCCACGGCGGCCGACAAGAAGACGGCGGCCAAGAAGGCCACGGCCAAGAAGACCGCCTCCCGCAAGCGCTCCGCGTAGCCCCGCCGCTCACTGCGCGGCGCTCGCACGCTCCTTCCGGGCCATGAAGAAGTCCAGGTACGACAGCGCTATGACCAGCAGCGGGATGATGACCCAGAGCAGCACGACCCGGGGCCGGCCATCGGTCAGCATGGCGACGACAACGACCGCGACGCCGCTGCCGACGAAGCCGAAGAACTGCCGGTAGGACCGGAAGCCACCCCTGAACGCCACGTTCTTCCCGTAAGGATCATCGTCCTCGGCGAACGCGGCGCGCACGGGGTGGCCGTCGCCCTCGCGCCGCGCCTGGAGCCAGGCGAAGAACAACCGGCCGAGTGCGTAGAGAAAGCCCGTACCCAGGTAGAGCCACCAGCCGAGGCCGTCGTCGGGCAGAGCACGAGCAAGCGTCATGGCGACCGCGTGCCCCGCCCCCGGCGGAGCAGACGCTTCCACATGTCCCACCTCCGTGGACCGCGCCCGTTCACCCGTCCGGGTCACGAGCGAGGTGACGAAGGACGCCGACCGTCCGCCGATCCCACCGGCCATCTGTCCGACCGTCTACGGTGCGAAGAGGCACCCCAGCAGTGCCCGGTCCACCGGGCGCGACCGGAATCCGGAATGGAGAGCAACGTGACATCCTCCTCCCCGAACCGAAGAGGGATCCGGATCGCACCTCTTCTGCTGGCGACGATGGCCGCGGGTGGCTCCGTCGCCGGATGCTCCGCGGAGGCCGGCACCATGACACGGATCGAGGCCACCGCACCCGGCAGCCCTCTGCTCTCCGCGGTCGGCAGGGAGATCGCCCTGCCGCCGAAGACCTGGACGGCGTCGGGCACGCACACGGCCAAGGGATACACGACCAAGGCCGCCAAGACCGTCAACGCCGAGGGCATGGCCGCGGACTGCCTCAACATCAACCTCAACAAGAAGCTGAGCGCCGACTTCCGCAGCGACGTGTTCGGTCCCGGCGTGAAGGGATTCTTCTACAAGTGTCAGAAGGTACGCCCGGACACCAACCAGTACTGGTTCACCATCAGTTCCGCGGACCGCGCCCAGATCGACAGGCTCTGTGACCCGGCCACCAGGTACCCGCTCGTCCACGACGAGCAGCACGACACCTACTGGATCGACGAGCCGTTCACCTGCACCACGCGGGTGGGCCCCTCATAGGATGCTCCCGCTCTACGGGCTCACCGAGCGGCGAAGGGCAGCCGCAGCACGATCTCGCCGTCGTCGATCTCGCCCGTAGGCTCGAACCCGAACTTCCGGTAGAACGGCCAGGGTTCACCCTCGCCGGGATCGTAGCTGGTCAGCAGCTCGGTGGCGCCGTCCGCGCGAACCAGGGCGGCGATCTGCGTGAGCACCTCTCGGCCGATCCCCCGCCTCTGGTGCCGCTTGTCGACGAGCAGGCGCCAGATGAAGTGCCGCCCCGCGTAAGGACCAGTCGGTGGCTTCCACGACAGCATCACGAAGCCGACCGGTTCGTCGCCGCGGTACACGGCGCGGTACCAAGGATTGGCCTCCGGCTTCTTCGCCGCATCCTTGAGCGACCTGGACACGGAGGCGACGAACTGCTTCTGGTCACGCCGGACACGGAGGGCACGAACGGCATCCCGGTTGTCGTCGGTGATCTCCCGCAGGTGCACCTCTGGGGATTTCATGCCACACCCTTCCTGCCCCGGCGGCTGCGCCGTCCGGGCCGACGCGACGAATCGCCGACGTGCGCCGGTCCGCTGCGCGCACGCGACCCCAAGGACGCCGTGTTGGACGTCTTCGCAGCGTATTCGACGCAGCGGATCTGGAGCGGGACTGGCACGCCGGGCGCCAGGTGTGCCTCGGCCTGGGCGGCGAGCTGGGCCAGAAGGTACTGCCCGTGCAGCGCGCCGGACGGGGAAAGAAGAAGACAACAACGGGCTGACCCCCAGCGTGCGACGCCCCTCGCCTCCCTCCGAACGGCAACCGCTCTCGGGCCCCAGGACTCGTCCGGGGGCCCCGTCAAACGAGAGCGGGCGTACTCGTGCGAAGACGGGCGATGGTCACCGGCCTCAGGCCGGGCCGGCGGGATCCGCGCAGTCGCACTCGGCCCAGACCGTCTTGCCGCCGGGCGGGTACGGCTCGACGCCCCACCGGTCGGCGAGGGCGGTGACCAGGAGCAGGCCCCGCCCGGACTCGGCGTCCAGAGGCGTCCCGCAGTCCGCGGGCGGCGACGGAAGGCGCTCGCCCCGGGCATCGGTGACGGCGACACGGAGCACGCCGGCCGTGGTGTCGAGGGTGAGGGTGAGCCGGAAGTCGCGGCTGCCCACCCGACCGTGCAGGGCGGCGTTGGCGGCGAGCTCGGCCACGATCTGCTCGGCGCGCTCGGTGACGCCGGGTGGCACCGGCCACGCGCGCAGCTGCCCGGCGGCGAGGAGCCGGGCGAGCCGGGCCCCGCGGCGGGTGGATGACAGCAGCTGGGCAAACGTGTGTGCGACCGGGCTGAGTTGGGGAGTGCTTGCTTTCACCAGGCCACTGTGACGGGGGCGCACGGGCGCGTTCCAGGGGTACGGTCCGTACGCTGCGTCAGCGTACGAGCACATTCCGTGGACGGTACGACAGTTCATGCGTCACGCTGAGTGTCGTCGGGTGAGGAACGGCGAACAGCGCGGGTACGGAACCGGAGGTGGCCGCGGATGACCGACGGCGGTGTGGTGGACGACGAGGACATGCCGTGCGGCGAGGCGGACCGGGAGCCCGACCCCTCGGACAGCCTGCGGACCTTCGGGGCGGTCATGCAAGCGCTGCGCGAGCACGCCGGCTACACCAGAACTGAGTTCGCGAACCTGGTGAGCTTCTCCAAGCACACGGTGGAGTCGGTGGAGTTGGGGCGCCGAATGCCCGACGTGGCACTGGTGGAGCGCTCGGAGGAGGCGCTGGGCAACACGGGGGCGCTGCGGAAGGCGTCGAAGTACGTGACCCGGGGCCGCGGGGACGTGGGGCTCGCGGCGTGGTTCCGGCAGTGGGCCCGGCTGGAGCGGGTGGCGGTGAGCCTGTGCACGTACGAATGCCGTTTGGTGCCGGGGTTGTTGCAGTCGGAGGGGTATGCGCGGGCGGTGTTCGAGGGGACCGTTCCGGTGGCGCCGGACAGCCTCCTGGAGGACTTCATGGCCCGACGGATGGAGCGGCAGCGGATGCTGTTCGAGCGGTCGACGACGCCGTTCAGTTTCATCGTCGAAGAGCATGTCTTCCGGCGTCGGTTCGGGGATCCAGAGCGGATGCGGCAGATGCTCGACCATGTGCTGGAGCTGAGTGCACCGCGGAACGTCACGCTTCAAGTCGTGCCTCTGGAGGCTGGTTTGCATGCCTGTCTGGACGGCCCGGTGCAGTTGCTGGAGACTTCGAAGGGGCGACGGCTCGCATACTCCGAGGGGCAGCAGAACGGCCGCCTGATCTCCGATGCGAAAGAGGTGAGCCTGCTCTGCCAGCGCTATGACACACTGCGCTCGCAGGCCCTGAATGCCACGGACTCGCGGGGTCTGCTGGAGCGACTCCGAGGAGAGCTATGAGCACGAGGCCGGAACTGGCGTGGTTCAAGTCCAGCTACAGCGGCAGTCAGGGTGACAGCTGCGTCGAGGTCGCCATCACCGAACAGCTCGTCTGCGTAAGAGACTCCAAGGACGTGTCGCATCCTCACTTCGCCGTCGACCGCGAGGAGTGGTCACGGTTCGTGGGGTTCATCGCGGAGACGTGAGCCACGCAGGCGCCGACGGCCCCGCGAGGCGTGTGCAGGAGCAGTATCGCCCGAATCCACAGCACGCTGTGGCCTCAGTCGTCCCGTTGCGTCACGTCAGCCGCCGACTTGATGCCGTTGAGTGAGAGACAGCGCGAGAGGTCGGGAGCCAGTAAACCTGGCCCCCGACCTCTTCTTTAGGCGGGCGCCCTGGGCAACGCTTGATCTCTACCGATCCTCAGCGAGCGCCCTCGTCGGAGTTCGAACCTGCGCTCACGGCTCCAGAGGCGCCTTAGGGACCTGCGTAACACACCAGGCCAAGGCGCTGAACGTGATCACGGGACGACCAGTGTTGGCTGATTCGACGGTCGCCCAGAAGTGCCACTGTATGCCACTGTCCGGCCCCGTTGTGGTCGGCTGTGGATGCAGGGCTTGCGCAAGTTCCCGGGATCGCCCAACTGGCGTCAGAGTGTCGCTGGTTGGGGTGGATGACAGAGCGGACACGGGATCCGTGATCATT